>JBGPZS010000146.1:0-8524 GCA_041493865.1 Terriglobia bacterium | reverse complement strand
GGCCAGCGGGGCCGCCAGAAAGTTTGCCGGAACGGTAAACAATCGTACTGCGTAAGTAAGCGTGGAAACTGCTCCGGCGGAGAGCCGCGAGGCCAAATTGCGCTCCAGCACCGATGAGGCGCTTGCTACCGCCAGATACAAGAACAAAGGAATCCCCAGCCTCAACAGCTTCCTGATCGCCGCGTGGCGAAATCTAAAGATTGGGCGGTAGCGAATCCCCAATGCCGCAGTCGCCGGGACGAGCACCAGGCATTGCAGGAGGAACCCGGCAGCCGTGGCGATTCCGACCGCATAGATAGCCCGGCCTCCGCGGGCAAAAAAGACCGCCACGATCACGGTAGTGCTGGCAAGAGCGGGTGCGAAGGCCGCAAGCGCAAATCTGTGGCAGCCATTCAGCACAGCGGTAAGCATGCCCGCCACGGCAAGGAAAAGCACGGCGGGGAAAATGATATAGACCAACCGCACCGCCATTTCAAGGGTGGCGGGGCTAAAGCCGGGGAAGAGCCAGGACAACCATCGATGCGCTCCCGGCAGGCTACACGAAACGATTACAAGAAGCACCAGCAGCGCGAAGGTAGTAACGATGCTGAAGGTTTCTGATCTCTTGGCTCCGTCCGTGCCCGTGTCTTCCTGCAATAAGATGGGTATAAAGACCGGCGATACCGTCCCGGCAATAAGGACAAAATAGAGAATATTGGGAATGAAAATCGCCCCAAAATACGCGTCCATGGTGGTGGATACGCCGAACCGGGCCGCCAGCGCCGCTTCCCGCAGGTAACCAAACACCGCGACAACCACCGTGAGAACGCCTACGATGCCGACGGTGCGTCCCTTGCGAATGCCCAAAGGGGTGGAGGCCACAGTTTCTACAACGGGTTCTGCCAAATGGATCTTCCCCTAGATGGATTTGGGCGGAATGATTTTCTTTGCCAGCACCATTGTATTGGGTCTGCCAAAATATCGTCTCTAAAAGCATTCGGCGAACATTTTTCAGCTTTCCAGATACCGCCATCAGAGGACCACGTTAGTCCCGCTGAGTCCAGCATGCCAAAGCAATCTCTTAGGGTAGGTGTCAAATGTGAATAGGATCCAGCCGGAAAGCCCGGCGATGATGGCAGGACCTTTAGGATTTGGCGTTATCAATAAAAGCTTGCTGTCATGACGCAACGCGCGATGGCAGAGCTCAGGAAATGCCAGAGCACTGTGCCGAAGCGGGTGCATGCCCTCCGGCGAAGCTGTATTATAAGAAGAGCACAGCTCCTCGCGCAAACTTCGGCGCGGGATAGGCAAAATGAACTCCTTCGGCAATGCAAATACGATGTTGTGCTTCATGATTTCGCTTCGAGCAGCCTGTTGCGCTGGCCAACAAACCACTGGATGGCGATGGAGCGAATGAGGACCCTGAGGGTAGCCTGGGACAATTGTTTTGCGCGCAAGGGCCAAGGGGAGTGGGCGCGTGGCTGCCCAAACAACTCGCCCAGAAAGCAGACCTTTCACTCACAGTCTTCAACGGATGGCCGCAAAACTTGCTCGCCGGCCATATCAATCGCCATGTCCCCGGCCTCTACGCTCAAGCCAAGGCGCTGGTCGCGCCCTCATTGTATGAAGGTTCTGGTTTCCCGAAGCTGGAGAATATGGCCGGCGGCATACCGAGCAAAAGAGCAACGCAATAAAGTCGGAGAATATGGATACTGAACTACTTCAACAATGCAAGCTATGCGACAGTGAGTTGCTTGATTTGCTCGATCCCGATTGCGATATCGTGCAATGCCGCAATTGCGGCTACGTCTTCGATAATCCTAGACCTACTCTGGAAGCGTTGATCCGTTTTTACTCCAAGCCCGGCAAATACGATTCTTGGCTGGATGAACTCGTCCCAAGAGACCGGCTTTGGAAACGCAGACTGGGAAAGCTGCAGTCCACCAGAAAGCCCGGCTCACTGCTTGACGTAGGAACGGGCATCGGGCAGTTCCTGTCTCTGGCGCGCACGAGCTACAGCGAAGTGTATGGCACGGAAGTGTCCGCCACGGCGATTGCAATCGCAAAACGGAAATATGGTTTGGACCTGTTCCACGGCTCGGTAGAGGAACTTGTCCGGCAAGGCAGGGTTTTCGATAACATCACGCTATTCCACGTTCTGGAACACGTGCCTGATCCAAAAGCAATGTTGAAGACTTGCCACTCGCTTCTTCCTGTTGGCGGCTGTCTGGTTATCGCTGTCCCTAATGAAGTGACTTCTCTGCGCGCTTTCAAGCGGTGGCTGTTCGGAAAAATAAAAAAACCTCAGGGCACGGGGCTATTGGGCCTTCCACGCCTGACCCTGGATGGCAGTATTGACGAGATCCATCTCTCGCACTTCACACCGTCCGTCTTGCGCAGCGTACTGCTGGCAACAGGTTTTTCCGTCATCACGGACACGCTCGATCCTTACTATGTCAGGGTCGGATTGCGCCGTCTGAAAGCCGACTTATACTATTATTTTTGCCTGATCTTACTTTACGTTTTCAGGATAAATGTCTATGACGCTACCCTCATCATCGCCCGGAAGATAGCCACGCCGCCGAACCATCAGCCTGCCTGACAGTGTGGATAACAATTCCATCCCGCTCAAAAAAAGCTTATTCATCGGGGATGTGGCTGATGGGTCCCGTCGGAGCTGTAACAGGAGGGCTCGAAACCTCGCGTCCTGCTACCTCATTGCAGACCTGAGCAATCTGCTCGGCAAACTGCTCCCAATTGTATTTCCTGCGCACCAACTCCATGCCCTCTTGCGCTATTTCGGCCCGCAATGCTGGATGGGTTGCCAGCCATTGAATCTTAGCGGCCAGGGCTTCCGGATTTCGCGGGGGGAACAACACTGCATTTTGCTGGTCTGCCAGCACCTCGTGAACTGCGGCGCCCTGTGAAACCAGCACGGGACAGCCACACGCCATCGCCTCCAGCACGGCCAGCCCCCACGTCTGCTGCTCGTTCGGGAAGAGGAACGCATCACATGCGCAATAGAAATCGCGGATCTCTTCATCGGAAACTTTCCCCGCGAAGCTTACTTCGTGGGTTACACCCAGTTGTGCCGCCAGCGCCTTGAGAGAAGCGAAATACTCCGGAAAACTGCGATCGGAACCGGCCAATAGCAGCCTGACCGGGAAACCTTGTGACTTCAGGCGGCTGACGGCCTGTATCGCATCCTGCAGCCGGCGATGCGGCATGAAAATGCCCAGCCAAAGCAATACGAACTCGCCGGCCTTGTAACCGAATCTGTCTCGAATTTTCTGCCGGTCTCCGCCGCGCGCAAACCGGTCGGGGTCAGCGCCGCTTCGCACAACACAGGTGCGGCCGGCATAGATTGCCTTGAATTCTTTTTCGGCCCAGTTCGAAAGGAAGAGAGTCAGGTCTACTTTGCGGTTTTGCGCGCGATCGTAAACGTAGTACAGCCAGTAGACCGCCGCCGCAATCAATCCAATGGACTGGCGCTGATGGGCCTTCTCGTACAAATTGGGCACGTCGTTGCACATCCACACCACGGCCCCGCCCAGCTTGCGTTTGAGCCATACGGCGCCCCATTGCGCCGGCCAGTGGTGTGGGTTCCATATCTCATGCCGTCTGTCCACGGCTGCTACAAGCCGCTTCATGTCCAGATGTCCGCGAACAAATAACGGCTTGCGGAGCCAGGACAGCGCGCCGCGCCCGACATCGATGACGGTGAGGCCTTTGCATATATCCGGGAAACAGTGGGACCGGTCGTATGCCGAGGTATAGAGAGTAACCTGGTGGCCACGGATAGCCAGCGCGCGGGCAAGTGAAACACACTGCCTCTCACCACCTCCTTCAACCAGCAATTCGTGCATGATGAGAGCGATGTTCATGAGAAGACGGCACAGCCTCCAAACCGCAAGGTCTTTTTCCACTGTCTCGGCGAGCAAGAGGGTATTCGTCACCGCGACTTATCAATTTACCCGAGGTGGCTCGCTAACCAGAGAATTCTTATCACTAAAACTTTCCAGGGCCTTGCGCGAACATAGAATCTCCTCACTCCACTTCCGGGATTTCAGAAATAGAACGCAAAATGGTCAACCATAAAGTATCTCTTTTGCCGGCGGTGTCCCGCTGGTGCGAAAGCTAAATCCCAGCCACTGGCATGCGACCAGAAACAAATATGCCGGGCCCAAAAGCAGATACCTGCGCCAAAGCCGGCGTGGTTCGGCACACAACCGGTACAACCACTCCAATCCCCTGTCTTGCATCCATGGCGGGGCTTGACGCAGGGTCCCGGCAAGGAATGGAAATGCCGCACCCACGGCAAGGATGGGGACGTTAAGGCGGTCGCGGAATTCGTACGCCCACACTTCCTGTCTCGGGCAGCCCAGTCCGACGAAGACAATTTGCGCGCCGGATTGTCTGATCTTATCGCGAATTCGGTCGGCAGCTTCCGGGCTGATTCGTCCGAATGCTGAGGGAGTAGCGCCTGCGATTCGGAGATTAGGAAACCTCTGCTGAAGGTTGCTGCATAGGAGGGTGAGCACGTCCTTTGTGCTTCCGTAAAAATATACCGGCAGTTCTTCCTGCTCGGCGCGAGCCATCACAGACAACGTCAGGTTCGGCCCATACACCCGCTGGCGCAGTCCGGCCGAGTGAAGATGGTTCAGGGCCCACCGCACCGGCTGGCCATCCGCCACAATCAGTTCCAGGTGGTTGAGGCGGTAACGCTGCGCGGGATCCAGCACTCCTTCCATCACGCCATGCACGGCCAGCGCTGACACGGCGAAGCTACCGCCCCGCCGTGCCGCTTCCATCACCATTGCTGTGGCAGTTTCCAGACTCGCGTCATCAATCAGGACCCCGAGGATATTTTTCTTTTCGGCCGCGTTCATGCGTGGGCAACTCTAGAGAATTGCCGCCAGCGCTCCTGGCTTCGATCATGGATCTCGCGGAGAATGTCAGAGCAATCAAACCGCAATTCGTACCCGGGATAATGCGATTGGAACTTCCTGATGTCGCTGATCCACCAGATGTGGTCACCCATGCGATTTTCAGGGCGGTACTCCCAGTTCATCTCGCGTCCTGAGATTTGCTCACACATCGAAATGGCTTCAAGCATTGAGCAGCTGGCAAACCTGCCGCCCCCAATGTTATAAACCGCGGCCGGTCTGGGGGCCTGGAAGAACCTGTCGAACGCCCTGATCAAGTCGGAGCTGTGCATATTGTCGCGGACCTGCTTGCCCTTGTAGCCAAATACCGTGTAGCGTGCGCCGGTTACATTGCACCGCATCAGGTAGGCCAGAAAACCATGCATCTGCGCGCCTGAATGGTTGGGCCCGGTCAGGCAGCCTGCCCGGAAGCAAACCGTCCTAAGACCGAAATAGCGGCCGTATTCCTGGACCATCACGTCCGCGGCGACTTTCGAAGATCCAAACACGCTGTGCAGCGACTGGTCGATGGGTTGCTCCTCGGAGATTCCCTTCTCGGCGAACTTGTGGTTCTTGTCCAGTTCCCAGCGGGATTCCAGTTCGACCAGCGGAAGCGCGTTGGGCGAGTCGCCGTACACTTTGTTGGTCGAGGTAAAAATAAAGGGGGCCTCCGGGCAGAATTGCCTGGTAGCTTCCAGCAGGTTCAGCGTGCCGGTGGCATTCACTGAGAAGTCCGTGAGCGGCTCACGCGCCGCCCAGTCGTGGGACGGCTGGGCCGCGGTGTGAATCACCAGCGATATGTCCCGACCGCAATGTCGGAACACGTCAAGAATCGCCGCCTGGTTGCGAATGTCAAGATTGTAATGCTGGTAATTCGTGATGGTCGCTTCCAGTTGCTTGCGCATCCATTCCGTTGACGCTTCCGGGCCAAAAAAGTACTTCCGCATGTCATTATCAATCCCTACAACATGCAGTCCCTTGGCGGCAAAATAGCGGACAGCCTCTGATCCAATGAGTCCGGCAGAACCCGTGATCAGTGCGATGCTCATGCTTGCCCTTTCAATGTCGCACGCGCAAACTCGTTGCGATTGTGCCCGAGCATGCCCGGCTGGCAGTGCGCTGCCTGGTCTAATTCCTCTTCGACTCGTCAGAATGGGAGAAATCCGATTGTCCCATTGCTCTTGAAGAATGAGCCCGATCCCGGAAATACCCTTTGGACAATACGATGTTCGGTCGAGAATACCATGGATATACAGGCTTTCGGCAACCTTCATTTCCTTCATTGCTGCCGTTTCCGCCCCATGACAGTAAAGAGAAGACGGTTAAGGTTGCACTGCTAAGATTCTTCTAGCGATGAACGTCCTGGCAACTGGCGGCGCGGGTTTTATTGCTCCCGCGTGGCGGTGCCCCCAGAGGGTTCAAAAGTTGCCGTCCTGGAAAGCTTTGACGACTCTGACGACTCCTACCCCAAACAAGGGAGCACCGCAATCTGGAAGAGGTGGGTTGTGCAGGAGATTTCACATAGTTCGATTCTGCTCGCAGATTGTTTCATTTTGGCTTGGTTGGTGGTCCCTTCTCTTGCGCCATGCGATAGATGGCAAGTAACATCGCAGCGTTCGCGTCCCCCGTGTACCCTGCCTCAAATGCTTGCCTGGCTTTACCTCGCAGTGATCGTAGCTGCTCAAGGTTGCCGGAGCACCATTCCACCCGCTCCCTCAACTCGGCAACGTTGCCCGGTTTGAAATGAAACCCGGTTTCTCCCGGAACAACCATGGCTGCCGGCGGACCGATGCTGGATGCAACAACCGGAGTTCCCACGGCAAATGCTTCCATGATGGTCCGGCCCATGGTTTCATGCCATTCAGAAGGAAAAATCAGGAACTCTGCGCTCCGCATCAAGTCCAAAACTTCCAGCAGAAGCATGCCTCCCAGGTACTCAATTTTCTGGCACGCTCGGCCGGCAGCAACCACCAGTTCCTGAAGCGGCCCCTGGCCCACAACCTTCAATGGAATTGCGTTGCGTGCGCTCTTCCATGCTTCCAGCATGGTCGCGACCCCCTTCTCCGGGCTAAGCCGTCCAACGTAAAGCGCGTAACCACCGCCACCTGTGCCCGGCGCCGGAATGGGATGAATAAAGTTGGGCTTGACCACTATTTTTTCCGCTGGCAAGCCACCGGCAATGTATTTCGCGCGCGCGAATTCGGAAACCGCGATATAGGTCTTGATGCGGTTCCTCCACGTTCCGGCCAGCCTATGCGCCCCTACCATACCGGCAACCACGGCGCTTGCGGCGCGGCTATTGCGATAACAAGCATGCACAACTCCGCGCCAGGGCAACAGCCGTCCCAGGCATTCTTCGCACACATGTTGATCGCGAAAGAGCAGGGAGTTCACGCACATCAGCCGGTAGTTGTGCAGGGTTTGCACCACCGGAACGCGGTTCCGGGAAGCGGCATAGTAAACCGATGGAGACCAGAGTGGAAAGAAGTTCTGGACGTGCAGAATGTCGAACCTGCCGCCCTGCAGCTTCTCATCGACCCGGTGATACGATTCCCGCGACCACACCGTGCGCAGGGCTGTTCGGGTTTTGCCCAGTTGCTGCACGCGGCGGTTGTCTTCTTCCAGAAACTCAACTTCATGGCCATGGTCGCGAAGAAGGGCCGCTTCAGCGGCGCTCGATTGGTCTTCGCCGCCCGGAACCAGGTACCGGTTATGGAGCATGAGAATTTTCACGGTGGCTAGCGCGTCACGCGTTGTGAGAGCAGCACGGTATCATTTTCAAAATGCGCGTCTGAAGCACTCGCGGCCTGGGTGATCCAGGCCTGAAACATCAGTACAGGCCACAACAGGTATTGCCAGTTGCGTGCGCCGGAAACATGCTCTTCCCATTTTTCGCGGACCGGCTTTACGCAGAAAAAGCCATGACGGCCCAGGCTTTCTGTCGCCAGCAGGTCCTCCGCCCACTCGCGCAGGGGCCCGCGCAGCCAGAGGTCAATCGGCATCACAAAGCCCATCTTTGGCCTCTCCACAAGTTCAGCCGGAACATAGCGATATAAAACCTGCCTGAGGGCCCACTTTGTCGAGCCGTTGCGAATCTTGAAATGCAACGGCAAGCGCCAGGCAAATTCGACGACGCGGTGGTCGAGCACGGGGACACGGGCTTCCAGGCTCACAGCCATGCTGGCGCGGTCCACCTTAGTAAGAATATCGTCGGGTAGATAGTTGGTGAGATCGGTGAGCATCGCCATCTCAGGCGCGGTGGGCATAGCACTGAAGTCTCGGATGGCCCGCTCCACAACCTGGCGCTCATGCGAGCCCAGCACCAGTGCTGATGGGTCCGGCCATGTGGAGACGGCACGAAGATAGATCTCGGCAGGGTCCTGAGCAACCAGGTGATCGGCCAGCCGGTGAAGCTTCTCGCCGGGCGAGTTCTTGAGTCTTCCCCGCAGCGGAAATAGTCCCAGCCATTTGTCGATGAGCGGAGGTGGCACCGTTTGTATCAGCCTTGCCGCCGCCCTCGCAGCCGGCCCGGGAATTTTTTTCAGGACGTTCCACAGCGAGTTGACGAACGTATAGCGCGAGTACCCGCAGAACAACTCGTCGCCACCATCACCGGAGAG
>JBGPZS010000263.1:0-5759 GCA_041493865.1 Terriglobia bacterium | reverse complement strand
TGGCCAGCTTTACTGCTTTCACTTTTCTACCTCCACTTTCGCCGCTTTGAGCAGCCGTTCGATCTCCGCCGCAATTTGCTTCACTGGTCTGTCCAGTGTCTGTACCTTGATCTGCGCCAGGCCGTAGTCCGCGCGCCTGGCGGCAAACAGCTCCCCAAATTTTGCCTGTTCCTGCGCCAGTGGACGCACCTTGCCTTCGCGATTGCAGCGGCGGCGCAATTCCTCGAGCGGCGCTTCCAGCAGCACAGTGATCGCACCTGCTGCGTTCAGTGCCGCGCGGTTCTCCTTCTGGATAAACGCTCCACCGCCGAGAGCTATCACCAGATCGCCCGCTACTCCGCGGTCTTGCAGCAACGTGCATAGCGCCGCGCTTTCCATTCGGCGAAAGGCGGCTTCTCCAGAAGAAGCAAAAATCTCCGCTACGCTCATCTGCTCGCGCTGTTCGATCACATCGTCAAGGTCCAAAAACTTCAAGCGCAGCCGTTTGGCCAGCGCTCGCCCAACGGTGGTTTTTCCCGCGCCCATAAACCCGATGAGGACCACGCATCGCCTGGCGTCTGCTCGTCGGGACATAGTTTTCTTCAGCGCTCTGTTTATTGCTTCTTCACGCGAATTCTACCACTGAAAGACTGGAGCTCAACAGAAGATGAGCCGGAATTGGAGGTACCTGCAAAGGAACGTCCTTGCTGGGGGACAAAAGAAGTGTGGCTTTTTTCCTCTAGAGGAAATGCGTTCTCTACCGGGCCGTTGGTGGAGCGCGCTGTCAGGTCTACTGACGCCGTCGGTGGCAGCGTCACGTCGATCGCTCCGCTGTGCGTAGTCAAAATGTAATCTCCGCCGCCCGAACAGTCGCCACGATACTCGATGTTGCCGCTGGTTGTGCCCGCTGACACGCGCTGCCCGGTCACATTATTAAGCTGCACAGCGCCACCTGCACTCTGAATATCAACCCGGCTCAAAGTCACGTTGCTGAAGCTGACTGCGGCGGTCATGCTCCGTACTCGCAGATGTGATCTGGCCACATTGCGCACCGTGACCTGCCCGCTTTCAGAGGAAAGCCCTATATCGCCGCTCAGGCTGTCAACGGTAATCGGCGCGGAGGTCGTGCTCACATTCACAGAAATGCCGGCGGGTACAGTTATGTCGTAATCAACCCTGGCTTCGTCGGCGCTGGGTTTCTGTCCCGGAAGGGCGTGTGTGCGCAGTTCCACCCGCTGATTGTTGTTGGCGCTTGTGTTCTGGTCGACCTCTACTTTGTCGGAATGGGCGACATAGGTGACCAGCACCTGGTGTCCGATGCCGCCGGAGTGGAGCGTGACCGACCCGCCGCCATTTACGATGTTCAGCGTTCCGCCCGCCGCGATATCGATCCTGGCTTCTTTGCGTGTTTCCGCCGCCTGCGCTGTGGCCATGCAAATACCAACAGTCAAGCTTGCCGCGGCAGTCAACAGAAGCGCGTGCCGTGCCCGTGGTGCGGTGCGATTCTTCATGGCCGTCTCATGCCTCCCTTGTCCGCTCAGTCTAACGAGCGGGCGGTCGCCATCTGGTACAGCATTTCCTTCTGCTGGTACGCGTCTTGCAGCAACTCCTGCGCGCTCGCGTCTGCGGGATCGCGCTCCGCCGCCTGTTCAGCGTCAGAGATATAGGCATTCACTTCGCGCAAGCTGTCTTCATAGGCGCCGCGCGCGTCCGGGGCCTGCTGCCCAAGCCGGGCGATCAACTGCCGATCGTCGCTCGAAAATTGTGTTGGTTCTGTGCTGCTATTCTGCGCCGCCAACTGCCCCTGAGGCAACTGTTTTGGCTGATAGTTGATAAGCACAACGGTAAAGAGTATCGCCGCCGTAAGGGCCATCGCCCATCCTAGAGGGGTCCAGCTTTTCGCTTGTGTCGGGTTTTTCGTTATATGTCCCAGGCGGGACATTCGACCCTCCGAAAGCAATCCCTCTCGCTGCAGAGATTGCTCAATGTTGGTCCAAACCCGCGGATTAGGGTCATGCAAGGGTAATAAAAGCTTGGCTTGGTCGGCGATGTAGCGCAGCTCTTCGACCAGCTCGGCACACGCCGGGCACTGTTGCAGGTGCGTCTCCTCTTCTGCTTTGCCGCCCGACTCAATAATGTAAGGCAGTACTTCCTGAAACTGCTGGCAATTCATTTTTCTTCATCCTCTCCCAACTTGCTTGCAGGGGGAACCAAAAACGCTCTTTCCTTTGAGGCCTCGCGAGCGTTGTTTTTCACTTTGCCCGGTCGCCTCTTCGCGTCATTGGACTCGGTCTTGCTCTCAGCCGCTTATATCTGCTATCTGCGGGAGGCCTTTTCGGCTCTGCTGAGTTTCAACAGGTCGCGCAACTTCATGCGCGCCTTGTGTAATTGCGATTTGCTGTTTCCTATCGAACAACCCATCATTTCCGCAATCTCGTTATGTTCGTACCCTTCAACGTCGTGCAACACAAAGATGATTCTGTATCCCGGCGGCAGGCTTTCGATGGCCCGCTCCAGGTTGACCCGGTCAATCGACCCGGCCAGCACGTTGTCCCTGGCGCCGATATCCTTCTTGGGGCCGTCTTCATGCTGCGGCTCCAGCGCCTCGTCCAGCGATATCTCCGGCAGGCCTTTCTTTCTCAGGTGCATCAGCACCACGTTCACGGCCAGCCGGTGCAGCCAGGTGGAAAACGCTGATTCGCCCCGGAATGTCGCGATCTTGCGGTACAACTGCAGGAACGCCTCTTGCGTCAGGTCTTCGGCCTCCGCGGTGTTTCCCGTCATGCGCAGACACAGCGAATACACACGACGCTTGTGGAGCCCGTACAGACCCTCAAAAGCTTCCGCGTCACCGCCCTTGGCTCTGTCAATCGCTTCGGCTTCGGTCAGTCCGGATGCGATCACTTTTTTTGCTTGTGTCAATTTGCCCTTATCAGGCCGCTGATCTTTACGATGCGGCATTGTAGCTGTTTCGTTGTCCGCCAGGCCCTGGCTTGTTGCGATTAAAGCGGCGATAAATGGCTGACCCGGCGCTGCTTGGCTGCCTGTCAAGCCCCTACCAATTTCAGTATACAAACTGCCGTGCGCTGAGTCGGACTCCCTGCCCTTTGCTGGCCCCATTTGACTAGCTATGGAAGCCTGTTTGAGGAACTTTGGTTGCCTGAGCACAAAGCACTTAGCCATTAGCACTTAAACCGATGGCCCTGACGTCTGAACTTTACCACTGCCATCAGCTCCATTGGCCCTTTAAATACTTGGGCTTAATACGGGAATGCCCGGGTTTGGCTTGATGGGGTGGGTTCCTCTGCGTTGCAAAGGTTTTGGATTTTCCCCGACTTGCTGTTACTTTCCGCGCCTCCGCGGTGAAAATTCCGCTTTCCGATCTCCCAATCTCCTCCGCTTCCTCCTCTCGCCTTTAGGCGGGGGGTGAGCGCAGCGAATGAGCGCTAAGGCGTAAAGTAATTTCGGAGCTTCCAGCCCCGAAGTCGAATTGCCGAGAGCGATTTCCGTTCCCGCAAATTGTCATAAAATAGCCAGCCATGAACGAAGCCACGTTACGGATGGCGCTTCACCTCACCGCTCGAACCACGTTTGTTGTCTTTATGGGCGTGTTCATTGGAAACGCTCTGCGCGACCTTTGGCCGGGCGTATTCTCGGCGTGGCTGTTCCGGCGACGCGACTGGTTTATAGTGGCCACCGCGGCGTCCCACACGGTTCATCTGGCCGCGATCGTGGCTTACTTCCAGGTTGTCGGCTGGTCTCACCTGCATCCCCTCAGAGTGGTTCCCGGCAGCATTGTTTATCTGGTGATCTATGCGCTGGCCGTGGCTGCGATCTTGCGCTTGGCCGGCCGAAAGGAAGCATTCTTTCGGGCCGGATCGAAATCTGAGCGTTTTGCGCTGTACATGATCTGGTTTGTCTTTGCCTCGTCATTCGTGCCCCGCATTGTCTCCGGATGGCCGGTCTACTCGGTGTTCGGCGTTGTCGCGCTGGCTGCGCTTACGATTCGGATTACGTGGGCGCCCCATCCTCGCTGAGAAGCTGGCTTTTGGTTTTTCAGCTTCTCTGCAAGGGCCAACCGCGACCTGCTCAGCCTCCTTGCCGGACACGAAGCGCAGGACGCCGCTCGCGTTGGCCGTCCCAGCGAGCAGAAAGCAGAGCAAGGGCCGAAGCCCTGTCGCAACCGGCGCTCCCTAGCCATCAGCCGCCGCCCCGAGACGGCTAGGTCAGACCGCATGTCGGTATATATACAGGAGAAGAACCGCACAGGGGCGTCGTCATCGCTGAAGGCGCCCCTTGCAGTTTCATCCTGCGGCCCTCTTGGGGAAGACCAGTTGAGAAAGTCGCTGCTGTTGCGTCTAGAAGTGGCGGCCGACATCAAGTTGCCACTTGAGGCATAGATAGCGTGGGTGTTCGCGTACCGACGACAGGTCCGGGTCATGCTCGACCCACTCGATGTGGCCGAAGCCCTGCCGAAAGGCCTTATCCAGATATTCGATGGCCTTATCGGTCTCATTGAGGGCCCCGTAAGTGCACGCGACGTTGTAGAGGACTGCCGCTTCCTCGGGCTCCATCGCCAAGGCACGGTCAGCCCACTCCAGGGCGCGCGCGCGTTCGCCGAGTCCGCAAAGAGCGCTGGATCCCAGATAAACCGCACGCGTATCGTCGGGATGCAGTTGGAGATGATGTTCCACCTTCTGCAGACATTCCTGCAGCGCTTCGCGGGCATCTGCCGTGCGGTTCAGCGCGCGAAAACAGAGGCCCCGGAGTGACGGCGCCTGGTAGTCGTCAGGGTTTGCCTGGCTGGCTTGGGCGAACAAAGCCGCAGCTTTTTCAAACTTCCCCTGGGCAAAACATGACCGGCCATAGAAGTAATAGGCTTCGAACAGTTCGGCGTCCAGTTCCAGGGCGGTTTCGAATTCCTTGCGTGCCTCTTCATAGTTCCGGCTCAGGAACTCCGCCAGACCGAGCGAGGCGTGGGCTTGGGCCGAGTGGGGTTCCAGTTCGATAGCGCGGCGGCTGGCGGAGAGGGCTTCGCGCAAGTTATCTTTGCGGGCGTCAAACCACATGTACAGGAAGGAACAGCAGTCGCCCACACCGGCATAAGCGCGTGCATAGTCCGGATCGATCGCGATCGCACGCAAGAACATCTGCCGGGCATACTCCAGTCCCTGGCGGCGCAATTGATAGAAGAACTGGCGGCCGCGGAGGTAGTGGTCATAGGCCTGGATATTGCTGGTTGGTATCTTCTTGATTTCGCGCTTCTCTTTTTCCGTAAGCACCACGCGTAAAGCCAGTGCGATGTTCTGGGCGATCTCATCCTGGATGGCAAACACGTCTTCCAGCCGGCGGTCATAGCGTTCGGCCCACACGGAGTGGCCGGTGCTGGTCTCGGCGAGCCGGGCTGTGATGCGCAGGCAGCTGTCCGCGCGACGGATGCTGCCTTCCAGAACGAAGGCCGCATGCAACTCCCGGCCAACCTGCGCCACCGGTAGCGGTGTGTCCCGAAAGGCAAGCACCGTTGAACGCGGAAACAGGCGCAGCTCCTTGATTTTAGCCAGCTCGGTGATCACATCTTCGGTTATGCCATCGCGAAAGTACTCGTCCTCCTTGTCCCCGCTCAGGTTCTCGAAATAGAGCACCGCTACGGATTTTCCCGGGGGCAGGTCCGGGGCTGCGTGGTCGCCTGCCGTTGGTGAGGATACGCGGCACGTTATAGGCGCGACAAAACGATATCCCACCCGCGGCACCGTCTCAATGTAGGGCTCACCCGTTGCGCG
>JBGPZS010000243.1:0-6111 GCA_041493865.1 Terriglobia bacterium | reverse complement strand
TTTGCTGTAAATGACTTGCGGATTCCCAGCCAGCCAGCCACCGCCGCGACTCCGGCACGCAACCTGTCAAGCAGCCAGCGGCCCGCCGCCAGAGCGCGGTCGATCAGCCATAGGATGGCTGTGTCAACACGGGTGCGCACGCCGTCAATGATTTCGCGGATTCGATCACCGATACCGCCCAGTCCGGCATAATTGGCCAGAAAGCCGATGACTACCGGCATGACCATGCGCAAGCCGCTTTCGACCATCCCAGCCGCCGGGTCGATGACGCCCTGAGCGATTTGTATGACGGTATCAAAGATGGTGATGAGGACCTGGATAATGCGCCGCGCATATTCAATGGCGGTCTGGATCGCCTGATAAATGGCGACCACGGCCTCAAGGACCGCGCTTAGCCCAGCCGTAGCGGCCATGGCGGCAATACGCGCTCCCACGATGGCGATAATGCGCGTCATGACCCAGCGCACGGCGGTCTCCAATACCATGGTCCCGAGATCGCGGAGCCGCTCAACGATCATTCTCCAAATACCGGCTGGCCCCTCTCGAATGGCGACGCTCACCCATTCCCAAACGCCGGTCAGGACATTGATGACGGTGCGGATGCGCGCGACGGCCGGCCGGCCGATGCGGGTGGCGAGCAGATCAAGGACATGATCAAGCGAGATGCCGAGCACATCAAGCACGAAACCGAAGACGGCGCGAAGATCAGTCCAGGAAGACGGAGGCGTGATGCCGCGATCGCTCACGGCGTTGAACAACCAGCCCTGCACGCCATACCATAGATGCGACAAGAAGTTGCTCATGAAGCGGCCCATGCCGCGCAAGATGGCCTGCAGCGCGCTCCTGATAAAACGTATGGGCGCGGCCAGAACCGCGTTCCAGGCGCGCGAGGCCTTGTCAATGAGTTGCCGTATCAGGTCGACGGGAATACGCAGAGCGCGCACCACAATGCCGAAGGCGGTACGCATGGCGCCCCAGAGATCGAAGTCGCGGAAGATCTGCCGGACCAGCAGCATGATGCTGGCGCGGGTCTGCTGCCAGGCTTCCGGCGTTGCCCCCAGTTCGCTGAAAAATGGAATCTGTCTCAGGATGAGCGGGATGAAGAAATCAATAAACGGATCGCGAATGCAGGCGGGAATGAGATTCCAGATACGCGCACCAAACTCGTAACCGATCCGCATGATGTTGCGAACAACAGCCGCCACCCTGCGCAGAAAGTCGAGTACCGGCTGCAGGAAGGCGACCAGCCGCTGCAGCACGCTACCCACCCACGTGACAAACGACATAACGTGGTCCATCACCCAGTTCACGAGTTCACCAAAGCGCTCAGCCAGCCAGGTCAGACCGCGGGCGATGAAACCGATAATGGTGCCCGCCACCGCGCCAGCGGCGTTCCCCAGACCGCCAACAATGCTGTTCAGCTTGTCGGCAAGGAACTGCGCCTTCTCCCGGAGGAAGGCGGCCACGCGGTTGATGGTGCTTACGATACCGGGAATGATTTCGTTCTGAAGGATATTGCGCCCGTTGACGATGCCTCCGCGCGTTCCAAAATACTGGCGGATCGCCTGCACGCCGCGGATCACGCCATAAGCGATGGCGCCGATGGCGATGATTGGCCCCGCCGGCGACAGCATGAGCAAAATACCGCCAACCACCAGCAGAGGACGTTTGAAGCGCTCAATGAACGGAAGAATGTAATTGTCCCAGGCGCTCTGCGCCTTGCGCTGCACCCACTGCAGGATTCCGTTCTGGCCCTCCGGGCCTTCGCCAATGCCCAGTTTGTTTTTGACCCATCGCCACGCTCGCATCAGCGCACGGCGGATGGGCGCGGTAATGTCCCAGATCCAACTTGCGAAAGATTGAATCTTTTCCCACACGACGCCGCCAATACGCCGCAGGAAGGCCCATACCGGAGCTCCGAAGCGGTCCCACAGTCCTCCGAAGAAGTTGCTAACCCGCGTGGCCAGGTGCTTGATGCGATCGATAATGGGCGAGGCGATGCCCATAAAGACTTCTTGAATCTTGTGCGCCGCCTCGGTGAGGCTGCTGCAATCGCCGCGGGCAATCTTGGCGGCGGCATCGCGCAGCCACGCCAGAAGGTTGGCGAAATGGCCGCGCAAGGACGAGGCCAGCCCAGTGATCGCGCGCACCGGCGCCATTACGGTATCGACGATCGCGTCAACAGCAGCAACGATCTTTTCCTTGATCCATTGCAGCGGTCCCTTGCGAATGATCGGCGCCAGATCGGGCGCGAAACGGTTTACCAGGTCCCAGGCACGGTCCTCAATCCAATCGACAATCTGAGAAACGGGCCAGAAACCCTGCACCCGCGCGCCACCGGTGCGTCGCGAAACGGTTGCACGCTGGCCCTGCCGCACCGCGCCCGCCACGTGATGCGCTTCATGCTCAAAGGCGTCACCTGTGGCCGCCGGGGTGTACATCTGCAAGACCGGACGGCCCTGCTGTTGAATCACATGCGTCACTTCATGGGCCATCAGGCCAGCATCGGCGGGACTTGCCTGGGAGCCAAGATAGATGTGCAGACCATAGGTGAAAGCGCGCGAGCCGGAGCCATCGACCACTGCGCGGGTGTGAGCATCAGTGTGAACTCTCACCAGGCCCAGGGGGACGTCCATGGCCGTTTCCAGTTGGGCCAGAACGGACGGAGCGAGAGGTTCGCCACCACCCTGATTGCTAACAAGTTTTGCAATTTCGGGGGTAAGTGTTCCGCTTGCGGCGGGCGTGGCCGAAGCAGTCAATGCAACAGCCGGAGCACTTGCCGGAACGGGAACTGGACTAGCGCTCGATCGCACCGCCGGGCGGGCAGCCGAACTTCGGGCAGTCGCGGGCGCTGCTCCCGTCGCGGCAAGAGTGCGATTGGAGGGGTTGTTCAGCACCGCGTTGTACACCGGGCCATCCAGTCTGGGAGTCAACCCGCCCTGCCCCTCGCTTATGGCGGGAGCAACCATGCCGGCCCCTGCATTGGTTGCGGTCCGGCCATTCACGGTCACATCGAAATCGAGCCCCCAGGCAACATTCTTCAAATAAACGATGACCTGGCTCACTCTGTGCCTTACAGCGAGCCACGCCTTGAGTCGAAGGATTCTGATGGTCCGCACCAGCGCGTTGACTTCACCGGTCCTGGGGTCATCCCAGGGGACGCGATGCCAGGGGATGTCGCTCATGGCCACGGGAACTTCCACGCTGGGAGCAGCGGGACGGAACGACCTGTCGTCATACCATGGCGGCGTCGTGCTCAACCAGGTATCTCGAATGGGAACGGGAACCAGATATCGCTGTTGCGTGTGGCGATAGTGTGAGACCAGGGAGTGCCACGTGACATTCTGGACGAATCCGACATCCCAGTTCGCCACCTGCGGCTCAGAAGGAGCGGTCACCCGCGCGTTCCATGTGAACCGCGCCGAATCGACCAATAGGGTCGCAGCTTCCGGAGTCAAAATGGCGTTAGGTCCCGACGTCCCCGTAATAGAGGCTGCCACGGTAAACGCCGGAACCCGGGTGGGCAGTGAAGCCGGGGGTGGAGGAGCCGTCGCTACTTGTGTCGGAAGACTAGAGGGTGGAGAGACAGCAGGGCCGGGGTTTTGTCCTGCGCCAACGGGGCCATCATTGAGACGCACCGGGGGTGTCTCCTCCGGCGAAAAACCAATGCGTGCCGGTGAAGCACCTGCCGCGCACGGCCTCGCCGCGCGTGGCAGCTCCGCATTGGCGGGCTTCTCCGCCGCCCGCTGCTCCGTCGTCTTTCGATCCGCTGACATCTGCGCGCGTTCCTTTTGTTAGCCGGTACTACTACTCATCCGCTCTACCTTGGTTTGCCGGGTTGGCCCGATCAATACGGAGACGCGGCGGCTGTGCCTGAAACTCCGTCCGGGCCCGATGCGCGATCGCTAGTTCGGGGCCAGGGAGACTCGCGGCTGGGTATCCTGGTGCATACCCGGCCGCGAAGAGCTGGGCGTCTTGCCAAACTCGGTGAGCAAAAGCTGTACCATCTCTTTGGCTTCAAGACCGCGTGATTCCAGGCCAAGATCTTTGCGTATGGCCAGCAACGCATCAGCAAGCCGGATGCGCGCTTCCTGCAGGTTAAGCGCTTGCATGGCAGCATGGGCTTTCACCACCGCGGTGCAGCCATGCAGCAGCAGCAGGTGATTTACATCCTGCATCTGCCGCGACAACTGGACCATGGTTTCCGCGGTCTGGCCGGGACGAAGCGTCTCTTCCCACAGGCCGATGAAGAGTTTGTAGGCTTCAGCCTTGTCGGCGCGAAGCTGGACTTCCCTGCTCCGCGCGCCGGCGCGACGGATACTACCGGCAATGATCATGGCTGCCAGCAGCAAAGCCACGACGGCAGTGGCCGTAACCATGGCGACGGTGAAGTCGAGCCGGGCAAAAAGCACGACGAAACGTTTTGCTGCCAAATACCCGTAAAAGCCAATCGCTGCGGTGAGCGCCAGCGCCAACAGTACTCCGAGTATCCTCCCGATGGTTTGCATATTTAAAGCTCCTTAGTTGATCTATTTCTGTTCCAAATTGTCAGTCGGCCTTCGGTTTCGGCCAGTAATCCAAGCCCTCCGCTATTGCATCTGCCGAAGGAGTTCACGCCAGTGGCAGACACCGCCTGCCTGCCTCCACTGGGCCTGCAATAACTGCAAATCTTCGATGCAATCAGGAAAACTAACCCGCTCAATAACGGCTCTGGCCTGAACAATCCCATTGGAGTAGCGGCGCCATTTCAGTTGGATATCGGAGACCGCGCTTGTTGCTACTTTCCATTCGTTGAGACTCTGGCTGATTGTTGGCTCAACATTTCCGCCCACAGGAAATGTGGCGATCACGAGAACTGGGCCATGATCGAGCGCTGGCTCATCGCAATCTATCGCCGTTTCGTCTTGGGCGCTTACCTTAAGAGGAAATACTTGTAAATGTTGATAGAAGGTAATTTCCGCAGAGAATCTGACGTCAACACACCACACAATATCCCATTGGGCATGCCAATCGCGGCTATGAAGATAATCTGAGTAATACGATTGCCGGCATGCCTGCACCTGCCAGTCCACAGGAGATGCCGAAATGTGGCAGGCCTGCAGGCAAGCGACAATGAAACTGGCATTTCCCTTGTTAATGAGGTCTGCATCCGCCGGCGTCACATCAAAGGCGAATTCCGTCGCGGAAATGTGATACGGATTCCAGATATTAAAAAGCTCGCTCATTGTTTACTCACCTGGACCGAGGAATCCCTTGCCGATTTTTTCGGGCGAATATCGCAGACCCGCATTGCGCGCCTCAGCACCGTCACTGCTGTTGTACTTCTTGGCAATCACACGTAAATGGCCTGAAGCGTGGTCGCTGTACCATGTGGCTCGGGCGTCTTGGGCCACCTGCTTGCCGCTTGAATCCCAATGCTCGACGACTCTGGGCTGATGATCAATCGTAGCGGTAGTCTTCGGTTCACTCCGGCCGGCGTAGTCGATGAAATTACTCTTGTTCGCCGGATCCGTACTTGACTTGAGAAAATCTCGTTTCCACTTTCGCGTGGCCGGCTCGTAGCCGCTTGGGTAGAAAATATCTCGAATCTTGCCTGCATACGCACTCTTGATACGGTAACCAATGACAGTCGAGTCGACAAAATTCGACTTATGCGGCAGCACGAGCAGGCTTGGAATTCCAAACTCCGCTCCGATGGATTTCAGCTGATTGGCGGCGTCTTGTGTCATTTTATCTGCTTCAGCAAGTGCTTCCGCATCTTTTTGCCTGTCAGAAATCAGGAACGTTACTTTGTCTTCTGCCGCTTTCAGTTTCGAGTAAACTCCCTGAAGACGTCCTATCGCCGTCTTGTTTGTGGTCTCGCTCATCGCGCGTGCGGTAAGACCCAGCAACTCCGCTCGCTGCGACGATGCCATTTCTACATACAGCTTTCCGGCACGAACCTCCGTATAAATAGTGTGCCCTTCCCCGTGCATGTCGAGGGGGACCGACAACTTGATATTCAAACCCTTATCATCTTTGGGCTTCTCCCCTTTCTTCCCAAACAGCGCGGCAAACAGCTTCTTCGCAGTCGTGACGATCCAATTGATCACGAAATCGATGGCCTTATCG
>JBGPZS010000344.1:0-4801 GCA_041493865.1 Terriglobia bacterium | reverse complement strand
TTCAGCGCGGGCTTGCGCTTCCGCGGCCTGTCTGCGCGCCAGCTCCGCGCTTGGCCGCGCACCAACTGCATAGGGCACGCTGGAAACAAGCTTCCATTGCTCGATCCGTTCACGCCAGAAATTCTGTTTGCCGTCCAGCAGGCGCTCGATGCCGGCAAGTTCGGACTTCAAGGTCACTGATTTCCTGGCGCCAGAAGTCTTATTCACCTCCTGCAGGTGGTCCAGCCAGCCGCTGCCGGTGCTGCGAAAACCAAAACGAGGCGGCGAGTTGACGAACTTCGCCAGGTCACGCCGCTGTTCCATGATGCGATCACGGAGCCGGCCGTTGAACTCCATCAGCTCCGGCGAACCATCTTTCCAGGAAGCGATCCGGGCAATCTCGGCGGTAATCCGCCCGCGCATGTCCTTCATGATCGCTTCAGTGATGTTCGCTGAAGGCATGTCAATGACCCAAAGGACAACCGGCTGGCCCTGTTCGGGAGAAACGGAACTGAACAGCCCCTGCGCCCCCACGTCAACCTCGCGCGTCTTGGTATCAATCAGCTTCTTGTAGAGGTTGGTGGTAGCGTCACCAGCCAGATTGGCGACAAAGAGACGGAGCAGCGTGAATTCCTGGTGGTTCAGCTTGAGCTGTGCGGGCCAGCCGAACACGATGGGGCTCGGTTGCTGCTCGTTCTGGCTGGGATACGGGACAACCGCCACCGTTCCAGCGGCGCCTGCCTGGACGGCGGGCAACTCGTCTTTGGTCTTGAAGGGTCCTTTTGGCGGGCCAGGCTCAAGCCGGAGCAGCATCGCATCCGATTTTGCCAGGATGGTCTCCAACTGCATCGCCTTCGGATGGGAAACAATGATGGTCATGTTCGGCAGATGGTAGTTCGCCTCATGGAACTGTTGAATGTGCTCAGGCTTGAGCGCACGAATTCCTTCCGGAGAGCCGCCTGGAACAAACGCTATGGGATGACTGCCGCCATACAGCAGTCTCCGCAACTGGCCATAGGCATTCGTATAAGGATTGGTAAAGGTGCTGGTCATCTCGTTATAGACCGAGCCCTTTTCAACCAGCTTGAGCCCTTTGCTGGAATCATCGCCAGTCACGCCGAAATTGCAGACTTCGCGCCTGACTTCTTCTTCCGTATAGTCGGGATGAATCAACGCATCCAGCATTTTCTCCAGGGCCAGGTAAAACGTGTCCGGGCCGGCGGTGGTGTTGAGGTGATAAACCGTCTGTAAGCCGCCGGTAAACGCCTGGTCTACCACCAGAGACATCAATTGAAAATCCTGCAGACCCCGGCCCTTGTTGCCTTTGGCAATCAGCAGGTGCTCCTGGGTGTGCGGCTCGCCGCGGTCAGATACAGGAAACGTATTTACGGCAATCATCGCCTGCGGCACCGATTGGATCTCCAGAAGGTCAAGCGTGAGCCCGGTTGTGCCGTGCACAAAACGTGCGCCCATGGGCTTGTCGGCATCGTTAAGGTAGATGGCAACGGCTTTGAATCCGTGAATTACCTGCCCTTCCGTCAGCGAGCTATAAGAAACAGGGCCAGCCTGCGCATGAAGCGGACACGCTAACGTCATGATCAATAGCGTCGCGGCCAATGCGGTAAAAAAGAACCTGCTTAAATTGGATAGTTTGGCCACGTTGTTTCGACGGACTGTGCTTTGAATGGTCATAAGATTTGCTTCACCAACTATCTATGGTAATAGGTTGGTAAGGGAATACGCGCACCCGGCTGCTATCTTCCGGACTGCAGTCAAGAACGCCCGCTGCAAGATATTACTACACTATCTAAGGAGCACCTTAAGCAAGGGAGGGCCTCATAGTTTCGCTGGAAGAGGCGCTTGATCGTGGTACGAGCGACACAAGCATCCTGGGCCCGGAATGGAGAGAAGCCCACTTCACCGTTCGTAGAACGCCAATAACGAAAATAGATTTTCTTGGGCAGCCGGCCATCTTCGCTGCCGATGAAGATGATCGGGCCGATCATCAGTTCCGCTAAAGGGAACCGGACCGGAAAACTTATGGCGCCATGACCCCGGAGTGACGAAGAGCCAGCCACACCAGGATGGAACCAACGAACATCCCAGCAAGCATGAGGGAGATGGCGCCGACGATAAATACAGGAAGAAGCGGATGTGTATCCGAGAGTTCTTTCTCGGCAACATTTAGGACCGGGCCCACCAGAACCAAATCCAGATCCCTGGGCTGTTCAACAACTCTTTCCAGTACGGCGCTGCTCATAGTGCCTCCGAGAAGGCAACTCTAGCTGAAGGATGGGCATGTACGCGGTGATGGCGGTCACACACTGCATGTGATTTCGACTGTGGCTACGGCGGGCTACGGTTCAGAAGAGCGCTTCACTTTGACTGTCTCGCCGGCCAACGAGGCGCCGGCTTCCAGCGCCAGGAAACGCACACGCCCGCTGGCAAGGTGACGGCTTTCGGCATCCGTGACAGTGGCTTCCCAGACTTGCGTGCGCCGGCCGCGGGTGAGTGGTCGCGCGGTGGCGAGCAACTTCCCTTCCCGCACTGCGTTCAGGAACGAAGTATGGTTCTCAAGGCCGACCACGGACTGGTTTCGCGGCATTGCCGCCAGCGCCGCGCCGACCGAAGCGACGGTCTCAATCAGCCCGGAATGGACGCCGCCGTGAACGATGCCATACGGCTGACGATGCGCAGGCCCGATCACTAGTTCCGCGATCACCTCGTCAGCCGTGGCGCGAACGAAGTGAATACCCATGGCCGCGTTCCAGCCGCTGGTGGAAGCATTGAGCGCGGCGGCAAAGTTACCGTCAGGCGTGGCGGAAAGTCCCGGTTGATTGGTCATGGAGAAGATTCTAAATACTTCTGGCGTAGAGCAGAAAACTGGTTTAGCGCGCGCAGGCTCCAGGTCAGGATTTCTTTTTTGCCTTGCTGCGCACGCGTTTGTACTTGAGCGATATCAGGCCTTTGGAAAAGGTCTTGTTGTCGATCAATTGGAAATTGCGCTGGGGAAAGCCGCTGGGAAAGAGCGGAATGCCTTCGCCGAGCAACACTGGGACCACGCCGATATAAAGTTCATCGACCAAGTCGGCTTTCAGAAAGTCGCGCACAACTTCACCACCGCCCATCAGCCAGATGTCCTTGCCTTTGTGCTGGCGGATCTTTTCCACCAGCGCGGCCGGCGATTCCTGCGTGAAGGTCACGCCTTCGCGTTCGCCCGGCGGAAGAGTTCGCGAGAGAACATAGCTCTTGATCTTTGGACCGAAGCTCCCGCCACCCATGGCTTTCGAGACATCATAGGTTTTGCGGCCCATGATCCCGGTATCAATGGAAGCGAAGAAGTCCGCCATGGAATAGTCCTTGGGCATGAATAGAAAATCGAAAGTGCCGTCAAGGCGGGCGATGTAGCCGTCAATGCTGATGCCGAGACCGAGAACGATTTTGCGCATGGCCCGGAAATTGTACCCCCATGGGACACTGATTTGTAGTGATCACCGTCCTGTCTGCTATTCCAGGTAGCACACGCCGAAAGATTGGTCTCCGCACTCTGAGCACCGGCTCTGCAACTGACCTGCGGTGACCATGGGATATCCGCAGCCGTTGCACGGCTCCCACGGCGAGATCTGCTCCGGCGCAAGGCCGTAACGCGCGCGCAAAAGCTTCTCCACTTCGGCGACGATCTTCTGGCACTCCGCAGCGTTCAGCCGTTCATGTTTTGCCGCCCACTCCTTGCGATCAGCGAAGTCAGGAAACTTCGGCGCTTCACCCCAGCGCAGTGCCGGGCTCGCCGCCGTACGACTGCGGCCCAGCAGATGCAGATGAACGCGCCGGTGCTCGGGGCCGGTCTTCGGGCCGCGTGGTTCGGCTGCAAAATTCAGCGCCCAGTTGCCGGCCTCCCAGTAGTTAATGCATCCGCCCTCAAGCTGCGGCAGCGTGCGCAGCATGGCCTGGCCTGCGGCGGCCACCAAAAATGACCACTGCGTCAGCTCGGCGGGAGTAAGTTCGCCCCGTTCCCAGACCTCGCGTATCGGATTCACCAGCAGGTTTCCTCCATCTTCGCGGCTAACCAGTAGAGATCCACGGTCAGGCAGTGCAAGGTGGCCTCCGTGACAGGTAAAGAGTATTCGCGGCAAATGCATGCTCCTTTTGCCTATTAGACGCAGACGAGGACAGCGCGACTCATCCTCTACCTTTCTTCTATCTCCCGCGTAGCGACCGAACCATCGTGCTGCGACGGAACCGAGCGCAGCCGCCGGAAGCGCCGCTTTCTCCCGAACAGCAAACTCGGGCCTCAGCAGCGGCATCTTTCCAATGTGGGAGACAAACCTATGAAACGCAACCTTGTGCTTGCTACGTTCCTTGCGCTGCTGACCGTGTCCGTGGTCAGCGCGCAACAGACAACTGCTCTGCCATCGGGCACCGAGATCAAAGTTAGAACAGACACCTCAATTCCCGCCAAGCCGGCGGCCAACGCCCGCTACACCGCCACCGTGAGCAAAGACGTAACCGACAGCTCCGGGAACGTCCTTATTCCGCACGGCTCGCGCGCGCGCCTGGTGGCCGTCCCGTCTGAAGACGGCAAAGACACCAACCTTGACCTGCGCACCGTCACCATCAACGGCAAATCCTACCTGCTGGAGGCCAAGGGACAATCCAGCGGCGGCTCTCCCGGCGGACTGGGAGCAAACAAGCGCACCGGCATGTACGTTGGCGGCGGCGCGGCTGTGGGCGCGGTGCTGGGAGCATTGCTCGGCGGCGGTAAAGGTGCGGCCATTGGAGCGGTTGTCGGCGGGGCCGGCGGCGCGGGCACTCAGGTCCTGAC
>JBGPZS010000482.1:0-3530 GCA_041493865.1 Terriglobia bacterium | reverse complement strand
ATTTGCTGGACGGATGGACGTGCCGACAATTGACGAAGGAGCGCAGACTTCCACCATCTCAATCTCTGTTGAGAACCGCCTGATTGATTTGAACCGCTCCCGCGAACGGCGTTATACAAATCAAGATCAACAGATAGATCACCCCGGTGACCTTGGTTTTCAATATGTGCAGTTCATTCAGAACTGGAATGGCACCTGGGCTAAGGCCGGCCCAGGCGGCATTCCGCTTCCCCATATCGGCGGCGGTGGTGGCGGTGGAAGGTTCACGGACCACGGCCAGGGCGGCGGGACCGGCGATGGATTCCTTCACCATCCGCCTCGGGGAAATACAGAATGATTGCTTTTGTAGATCACTGGCAGGAACTTCTGCACGCTTACATCCTGCGCAGACAGAATGAGCTTTTCAAATGGGGCACCATGGACTGCTGTCTGTTTGCGTGCGATGCCGTGCTCGAACTGACTGGCGTGGACTTGGCCGCTGATTTTCGCAGCAAGTATGACTCACTGCTGACGGCAATGAAAGCGATGAGAGAATTTACAGGGCAAGATGAGACTGAGACTCTTGTCGAATCAGTAGCGGAGAAAGTTGCTGCACTGAATGAAATTCAAGAAGTCCCGCTGTTGATGGCGCAACGCGGCGATGTGATCTTGCTCGATTCTCCTCTCGGCAAAGGACTCGGAATTCTCGGCCTTCGCGGCACCACGGTTCACTGCGCAGGGCATGACGGAATTGTTGATGTGCCCCTAGAAGAGTGCCTGCGAGCTTGGCGCATTCCTAAATCCGCACCTGTGCCCCCAGAAGCCACGATCATTTAAATGCCTCCCATCATCATAGGTATAGCACTTCTTGTCACTGGAATTGGCTTTGGAGTGGGTCCGCTGTTAAGTATCGGAATCTCTCTGGCACTAAATGGCGTTACGCAACTCTTTCACAAGAGCCCATCGACGCCCACTGTTGCCCACGATCTTGGCTCCAGCCAAGTCTCTATCAGGCAGCCTCTTTCCCCAGGGCAAGTCACTTACGGCCGGGACCGCAGAGGCGGAGTCTTCACCTACATCGTCGCAACAGGCTTCAATAATAAATTTATGAATCTGGTTATCACCCTAGCTCGGCATGAAGTGCAGGACATCCCAGCGATGTACTTCGATGGCATCCAGATTCCCGTCGACGGCAACGGTGACGGAACAGGAAAGTATGGAGCTACGGACGGAACCGGGCAGGCATTTGTTCATTGGGAAAAGAAATTGGGCGCAGCAGGAGAAGCTGCTTTCCCCGGCCTGATTGCTCAAGCTCCATCGCAATGGACCGCGGCACACAGGCAAGATGGATGCGCAAGCTGTTACGTGCGGCTGAAGTGGAGTGCAGACCTCTTTCCCAATGGAGCACCCACAATCACTTTCGACATTAAGGGGAAGAAGGTCTTTGATCCTCGCTCAAGTCTCACGGCCTATAGCGAGAACCCCGCACTGTGCAACCGTGACTACTTGACCGATGTCACGATCGGGCTGGCCGAATCCGCGACCGCGATCGATGACAACCTGGTTATAGCCGCCGCAAACGTTTGCGATCAGAGTGTGGCCTTGCGCGCCGGCGGTACGGAAGCCCAGTTTGCCTGTAATGGTTCCTTCAGTCTGGACCAGGTCCCCAAGGACATCATGACCGGCCTACTCAGCGCCATGGCCGGCACAGAGTTCAATTCCGAGGGCAAGTGGAAGATGTATGCCGCCGCATTCCGCGGAACTACCATCCCTCCGCTCACGGATAATGACCTCCGTGATTCGATGAAAGTGCAGACTCTTCTTTCTCGCCGTGACCTCTGCAATGGCGTGAAGGGAATTTACAGAGATCCCAACAACAGCTGGCAGCCTGGAGATTTTCCCTGTGTCCAAAACGCAGCTTACATCGCACAGGACAATGGATTCACTCATACGCAGAACCTTGGCGCTTGGGCGAGCGGACTCGGTTACCTGCTCGGGGACTGTGTTTTCGATAACGGCAGTGCTTGGTGGTGCAAGGTAGCTCACAATTCCAGCGCAGCGAATGAACCAAGCGCAGCCGGAGGTGCGGCTGTCTGGACTGTTGTCCCGGAGCGTATGTGGCTTGATCTGGCCTTGCAATATGAAATTTCACCCTCGCGTGCCCAGCGCATAGCCAAGATTCAACTGGAGCGCACCCGCAGACAGATTGATGTGCAATTTCCAGGACGCCTGAACGCGCTCCAGGCTGAAGTCGCTGACGTGGTACAGGTTACTCGGCAATCGCGCTTCGCTTGGAATGCCAAGACTTTTGAAGTTTATAACGCACAATTCAAAGTCTTTGAAGGCAAGAACAGCGCCAATGAAATCGGTTCCGATCTTGGCTTGCGCGAAACGGATGCTGCTGTCTATGCGTGGTCGCCAACAACAGATGAGACTCCGCTGGCATTTGTCGGGACAGTGATTTTGGGCAACGGCGCAGGGGCTACCACTGTAAAGTATTTTTATGATGCTGGCATTGCCGCCAACCTAGTTGCATACCAAGTAAGCGTGGTCGTCAAAAACCAAGGAACGCAATCCATCTTCATTGACTCCAACTACTCAACAAGCGCGGCGATCCCGGCAGGGGCGACACAGAACGTAACGCTTAACGTTACGGGCGATGGCGCCACACATATCGAACTGATCTTCAAAACCAATGCCGTCGGCGATGTGCTCAATGTTTTAGCGGCGAGTCCGTTGATTGCCAAAGTCTCTGATGGGGTAAATCTCATACCGCCGGCAAATCAGAACTTCACCGGCTGGACTGCTTCAGGCGGCGAGTCAATTGCCCTCACCCAGCAGGCACCTTCTCTGCCGGATATGGCCATCGTCATAGCGCCGACGAATCTTATTGCTACGAGCGACACTTTCACGCGATTGGATGGAGTCAAGAAAACCAGAATCAAGGCAACGTGGACATCGCCTGTCGATCAATTCGTATTGAGCGGGGGCAAAATTATTCTTGAAGTCTCTGACCATGCGGACGGGAGCAGCCCGAAGGTCTGGCGGTTCGCTACCGGTGTGCTCGGAAGTGAAACGTTGGCCTATTATGAGCAGGCGCTCGACAGTCACACCTATGACGTGCGCGTGACCTCTGAGAACGCCTCAGGCTCAAAGAGCACACCGCTGGAGGCTGACGGTTTGCTTGTGTCGGATGCATATAGCCAGATCAGCAGTACAAGTTTTGGAGTCCAGGGCAGTATTAGGCCAACGATAGTTCCGACCTGGACGGTTGCCCAAAACACAAATGATGGTGCGGGAAATTGCACTGTCCGCCTTACATGTTCAACGACCACGATCCCGCTAACGGACGGCAGCACGATAAGTTGGCCGGCAACTGATGTCACATGGGCAGGAACGTTGGCCGCTACAACTACATATCTTTTCGCGCCAAGATACAAAATTTCTAACGCCAGTGTGCATTGGGCGACCGGCACGGGAGTCAATGCGGATGCTGACCCAAGCACGCCGCCGTTGACTTCCGGAGCAACAGCAGCGCAGAAAAACCAGCT
>JBGPZS010000552.1:0-2729 GCA_041493865.1 Terriglobia bacterium | reverse complement strand
GTCTTTCACGTCGCCGGCCAGCACTCCGGCTTGTATGGCTGCGCCGATGGCCACCACTTCATCAGGGTTTACGCCCTTGTGCGGCTCCTTTCCGAACAGCTCTTTGGCCAGTTGCTGGATACGCGGCATGCGCGTCTGCCCGCCCACCAGGACCACTTCATCGATTTTGCTGGCATCAACGCCGGCATCTTTCATGGCCAGCTTGCACGGTCCGATGGAGCGCTGAATGATGTCATCCACCATCTGCTCCAGCTTGGTACGGGTCAGTTTCTTGACCAAGTGCTTCGGGCCGCTCGCATCGGCAGTGATGAACGGCAGGTTGATCTCGCTCTCCATGGTGGTGGAAAGCTCGATCTTGGCTTTTTCCGCTGCGTCACGCAGGCGCTGCAACGCCATCTCATTGCCCTTGGCGCGCAGATCCAGCCCTTCATCTTTCTTGAACTCTTCCACCAGCCATTCCACGATGCGCTGGTCGATATTGTCGCCGCCCAGGTGCGTATCACCGTTGGTGGATTTCACCTGGACCACGTCTCCGCCCACTTCCAGGATGGAAATATCAAACGTGCCACCGCCAAAGTCATAGACAGCGATGATCTCGTCCTTCTTTTTGTCCAGACCATACGCCAGCGCCGCTGCCGTGGGCTCATTCACGATGCGCTTTACGTCCAGCCCGGCAATTTTGCCGGCGTCTTTTGTTGCCTGGCGTTGGGCGTCATTGAAATAGGCCGGCACTGTGATCACGGCTTCCGTCACCGGCTGGCCAAGGTAGTCTTCCGCCGCCTTCTTGAGCTTTTGCAGAATCATGGCCGAGATCTGCGGTGGCGTGTACTCCTGTCCCTGCGCTACCACGGCAACGTGATCGCCCTGGCGCACCACCTTGTACGGGACCATCTTCATCTCTTCATTCACTTCGTCAAAGCGGCGCCCCATAAACCGCTTGATGGAATAAACCGTATTCTCGGGGTTGGTGATGGCCTGCCGTTTGGCCACCTGGCCCACCAGACGCTCACCGGACTTGGTGAACCCGACCACCGATGGTGTAGTGCGGCCACCTTCTTCGTTGGCGATGACTTTTGGCTCACCGCCTTCCATCACGGCCACCACGGAGTTCGTGGTTCCCAGATCAATTCCAATAATCTTGCCCATGGCTACTGAACCTCCCTGCTGATAAGTGCTTCAAAATCAGTGCATACACTATAACAACAAATACATTATTAAATGTGAGTCACTTATTGTCAAGTCATTAGATGGCGGCTGGTGGGTGCAGGTTGCGGCAAATAGCAGATGAAAAATAGCGAAAAGTCCACCAGGGTTTTGGCACTGCCGCCGGACAGGATGCTCCGGACGTCCCACCCTCACGCTCTCAAGCCATTCACGCTGCTGGGCCTGCTGACTTAATGCGCAGCTCCTTGGCCGCGATTGCCGGCGCATTTAGTTCGTACTTGGGCAAGACCTCCCGCAGCGCCCACTCAATGCGGTCCACTGAGTCATTGATGAGTTGCAGTTGCATCGCGTCCAGCCCTGTACGCTGTTGTCCGCCCAGGAATTTGATGACTTGCAGCGCGTTTCGAATGTGGTGATTGAGTTCTGCGATGGTTTTTATGCGCGCGCGCACCAGTTCGCGGCTGGCCTTTTCTTCTCTCGCCAGCTGGTAAAGCAGCCCGCCCGCAAAAATGCCGGTCAGGCCATTGCTGATGATGAGCATGTCAAATCTGGGAAGACCTTCTTTGACCAGCACGTGGTCGAGAATAAAACCAAGTACGGAAACGATGAAGGCAACAGCACATGCGAGCAGCCCGCTACGGCGAGACCATAAGGATTCGGCCGGAAGATTATCTTTTTTCACAACACATTCATTTTAGAGCAATCCTGCGGCGGCCTGGCGCGGCACAACACATCTTAACCAATCTTATTGGGCCGGGTATGGGGCCAGTCTTATTGAACCAACAAATTGAACCAACAAAGCTTGCAGCGACTTTGCGCCGAGCGCCCATCGGACAGGTGCTCACGCGCCAGATGGCGGACCGCCGCGTTACTCCACGGTGACGGATTTAGCCAGATTGCGCGGCTGGTCCACATCGCATCCGCGGCGCACGGCAATGTGATAGGCCAGCAACTGCAACGGCACCACTTCCAGGATGGGCAACAGCAATTCCGGCGCGTGCGGCACGTACAACACGTGGTCCACTGATTCCCTGATCTCCTCGTCACCCTCGGTGGCCACGGCAATCACGATGCCCGAGCGCGCCTTCACCTCTTTTACATTCGATATGGTTTTTTCATAGCGCAGCACCGAGTTCGGGTCGTTCGAATCTTTGGTGGCCACCACGACCACGGGCAGGTTTTCATCGATCAGCGCGTTGGGGCCGTGCTTCATCTCGCCCGCGGGATAGCCTTCAGCATGAATGTAGGAGATTTCCTTGAGCTTCAGCGCGCCTTCCAGCGCGATGGGATAGTGAATACCGCGACCCAGGAAGAGGAAGTCCTGCACGCGATAGTACTGTTTCGCCAGGGCCTCGCACTCCTCATCGCGGCTGAGCAGCGATTCCAGCTTGGACGGGACCTTCAGCAGCTCGTCAATATATTTTTTGGCTTCTTCGGTTGAGGTTGCGCCGCGCAGCTCGCCCAGGTACAGCGCCAGCAGGAACAGCGCGGTCAATTGCGCGGTAAAGGCCTTGGTGGAGGCCACGCCAATCTCCGGGCCGGCGTGCGTATAGACGGTGCCTGAG
>JBGPZS010000237.1:0-6257 GCA_041493865.1 Terriglobia bacterium | reverse complement strand
GTTTCCATTCTCGGCGCCACCGTGGTTTCCACCCAGTACAAGTGGCCCTTTGAAGTGATTGTGGTGATCAGCTTTGTTGCCGGCACGGTTGGATTCGTCGGCCTCGCCGTGGGCTGCTCTCTGCTGGTGAATGAGACACGGCTCGCGCTTCGCTCTATCTACGAAGAAGCGGAGCTGGCCAGAAACTGGTTCAAATAGCTTAGGACCTCAGTTGCTGCCTGCTGCGGCCACCTTGACCTTCTGCAACTCTTCCCGGTCCGCTTGCGGCGGGCAGTTTTCGCGCAGCTTACCGTAATAGCTTTTCGCTTTGCCCGCATCGCCGGCCATCTCAGCCGCGGCTGCTGCTCCGTAAAGGGCGTTGAAACGGTTGGGCGCCAGCTTCAGCACGGACTCATACGCGGCAAGGGCCGGTATGGGCTGGTGCGATTCCAACAGCATGTCGGCCAGCATCTCGCGCGCTGTGACGCCGAACGGACCAGGATCGTCTCTGTCCTGCATGTCGGCAGCGGCACGGACCTTCTTAACCGCCTTGTCAGGCTTGCCCTTGGCGTACTCCACCCATGCTTCCGCAACCTGGCGGCGATAATCCTCCAGCCTCTTATCTCTGCGGCGGTCTTGTTTAAAAGCTTTCTTGAGACTGTTGAGGTTCCATTCGGCGGACTTGGCGTCGCCGGTGCGCGCCGCGGCAATCGTGCGCAACATATAGATCATCTGCTGGTCTGGGGCATCGCCTTCCGGCGCCAGAACCAATGCTTCTTTCCACCGATGCAGTTCCAGCAGGGTACGGGTAGTGAAATTTACGCGCACGTTCGTTCTTACCTCGGCAGTACTTCCCGGAACCTTGTTCAGATCTTCGATAATCTGCCGTGCTTTGCCTTCCTGGCCCATTTGCAAATACGAGTAGTTCAGAAAATCCATGGCATGGAACTGGTAGTGCGCCTCGCCCAGGTGCTGCTCTGTGGCTTTCGCAGCAGCGACTGCGGCGGCCTGGTTGGACTCAATCGACTCCTGCCACAGTCCCAGGCGCACGAAGATATGTGACGGCATATGCAGGGCATGCGACGAAGCGGGCGCGATCCTTGCGTATCGCCGTGCCGCTGCCAGGCCTTCAGGCGCAAGCTCCGGCGTATCTGCCGCATGAATGAGGTAGTGCACTGCGCCAGGATGCTCCGGCTGCGCCGCGGACAGCCGGTTTAGGACCGCAATGACCTCTTTTCTGTTCTCCGTATCATCACCCCTGCCGGGCACCGCCAGGAGTGAAAGAGCGTAGAATGCCTGGGCCTCTCCGTCGTCAGGAAAGTGCTTACAGATTTCAGCCAACGCCCGGCTGTAGCTGGCGATGCGCGCGTCGCTCAAGCTGCGGTTGGCGCCAAAGATGATCCCGATGGCCTCAATATATTCGCGTTCGCGCCTGGTTACCGGCCAGTCTTTCTTGATTTTTTCCAGGGATTCCCGGCCCTTGACCAGGGCGTTTTCACCCGCGCCCTCCCAAAGCGGATGGTAGTTGGCCATGGCCAGGCCCCAGTAGGCCATAGCGCACTGGGGATCGGCCTGGGGGACTTGGGCGAAGGCCTGTTCCGCGGCCGCGTATTGAAACGAGTGAAGCTGAGCAATGCCCTCAAGAAGCGCCGGCTGTGCAGCGGGACTGCAGGAGTTGGGAAAATGGATGGTTCCCAGCCCATTCGGGGACGGAGTTCCCGCTGGCTGCTGGGCCGGGCAAGGGGTAGTCAATACCAAAATCGATAAAATGAGGACGCATCTAAGAGGTAACACTGCCAGCCTTATTCTGTAGAAATACGAGTCAATTTTAACCCGTAATTCTATATAAACATATGAAAAATAATAGCTTAGGCGGAGCTGATGTCACCCCCGACGTCCGGCTCTCCACTCGCCGCGAGGTAACCCAAGGGCAAGCCCTTAAGGTATATGGCTTAGCGTGTTCATAGCCGAAATAATATGAAATGGATGTGTAGGAGGTACCAGTGTGGTACGGGCGGACTCGAGTGTTTTCCGTACCGGCATGCGGGCTTGCCTATCCGTCGATTCAACCCCCGAGAGACTGTAAATCGGGGCAAAAAGGAAGGGTTCCCTAATGATCGACACTAAAATAATTCTTGCACTCGCGCTCTTGCTGGGCTCACTCAAGATTGCCGGTGGCAAACCGCCGGCCGGTGGAGTTCCTCCACCAACGCACGGCACCGGGATCTCAAATGCCCAATAAAACCGGCCGATGAAGAATCGCTTTTTCACGTTTGACTACGTCCTTTGGCTCAGCATCATTGCTTGCCAGTTTCTGGCATGCTGGGCGTTAGTCAAACGCAAGGATTTTTCCCGGCACTGGAAGGTGTTCAGCTACTACCTGTTTTACATGGCATCATCCACGGTAGTGATGCTGGGTGTCTCCCAGTTCGCCACACGGAACCAGTTCGTCTATGCCTATTCGGCGATGGATTTCATTGAGGCCATCCTGCTGAATCTGGTGGTCCTGGAAATCCTGGTGAGGGTGCTGGACCCGTTCGAATCGCTGCCGGGCCGCACGGTCGCCCGGTTTTGTTTCTGGGCGGTCCTGGGTATTTCCACGGCCGTGGCCCTCTCCGTAATGATGCCCGCCGGGCACAAAGAACCATACATCCAGGTCCTTCTGACCATCGAGAGGACCATTTTTCTCGCGGACGCTTCCCTTCTCTGGATCTTGCTGGTGCAATCAAAATCGCTCGGGATCAGCTGGAAATCTTCAGTGGCTGAGATTGCAATCGGCTTCGTGTTATACCTCACCGTGCAGGCCACCACCAGGTTTGTTTTGGCGATCTATCAAGGCTCGCAGCTCCAGAGCTACGCCACCGAAGTGGGCCAATTCGCTTACCTTATCGCAGTGCTGAGTTGGACCTGGACGATTCTGCGTCGAGACCCCGTTCCAGCGCCACCTTCTGCTGAATCTCTGGCGCGGATGCAAAGGCTCGCGGCCGAGGATGACGCCGTTCCCAAGGAACGCATCTTCGCCGCCGTCGGCATCAAGGTGAACAAGCCGGGCGAGGAAGGCACTCCCGAAGAAGCGTCTGAAAAAGAGCGCGACCAGGGCCATCCCACACTGCCCGCTTAGTCGCCGTTTCATCCATGCTGGCTCTCAACCGGGTCCTGGATCCGGCCTTTCCACTCGCCTCCGCGGCCGGCCCAATACTTCCAGGCTGAATGGAATGTTGCGCCAGCGTAGAAGGCCGCAACCAGCGGCAGAGCCAGCGCCCACACAGGGCTGAGGCCGTACAAGCGAAGAACGGGGACATAGGTGAATACCATCAGCAGCCACGCTGCCGCGCCAAGAATGGCCGGCGCCGCGCGATGGCTAAGAAGCACGAGAGCCGGCGGCAGCAAATATGTAGCCGCCATTCCAAGGATGGACAATAGCAGCAATAGATTTGAGTGGCGCAATTGGTTGAACGCGCTGCGCGAGATCATGCGGCCAATCTCAGAAAAGCTTCCGTAGGGGCGAAGGCTGGTGGCTGCGGTGGAAGCGCCGAGCCACAGGCGTCCGCCACTGCGCTTGACCCTCTCTGCGAGAGCGCAGTCGTCGATCACTTCCCCGCGAATCGCTTGAATTCCACCTGCCTGCTCCAGTGCCGCTGGACGTATAAGAATGCATCCTCCGGCAGCACCGGCTGTGGCGCGGCGGCGATTGGCAATCCAAGCGGGCGGATAAAGCTTGAAGAAGAAAAAGACAAACGCAGGAATCAGCAGCTTCTCCGCCGGAGTTTCACAGTGGAGTTTCACCATGAATGAAACCAGGTCGCAAGGGCCCGACTGGGCAATTGAGACCAGGGTGGAAAGACTGTCTGGCGCGTGCTCAATGTCCGCGTCAGTCAATAAGAAGAAGTCCGGCCCTATCTTGCGTGCCAGGTCGATTCCCTGCTGCATTGCCCAGAGCTTGCCGGACCATCCGGCAGGCAGCGGACCCGCCGCTATGACGGTAAGCTCTTCCGCCCGCCCGGCGGCCACGGCCGCCTCACGCGCGACCCGCGCGGTTGAGTCTGTGCTGCCATCGTCAACCAGGAAAATGTGGACCGAGTTTTGGCCGGTCTGCCGCAGCAATGAGCGGATGGCCCCGCCCACCACATCGGCCTCATTTCTGGCCGGAACAATCACCGCAATCCGCACCGGATCCTCATGGGCGGACTTTTCCTGGAAAGACTTTTCTTGCGAACAGAAGGACCGGGCGGCATCATGGATGCGCCAAAAGCCGCCGCGCCCAAGCAAGAGGTATCCCCAGATCAGCAGGCTGAGAACTCCGGCGGCAGTGAGCATTGGCCTCTATTGTACGACCGCCGCACGACGCCTTCTGTGGAAGGACCTCCTGGTTGTATGAAGACAATCGCCATGGGAAACCCGCCGGTGGCCGCAGTTTGAGGCATCCTCCCCCAAACAGAGCAACTCACACTGTGGGGAATCACAGAGCAAGGACCTTATCTGAATGGCGATTGATAGCGACGCAATCCGGGACGACAGCACGGAAGAGACTTTGCTGGAACGCGTTTTCAACCGATACATGGGAAATTTTATCCATGTATTTCTTTCCGTGCTCGCCGTACTGGTAATGGCCGCGGCCTGCATCTCCGCGGTGGAAATTGTCTATCGCGATTTTCCGGGATTGTGGAAGGCAGGAAACGAATATCAAACGCTCCATCAAATGCTGCAGAACATACTGTTGCTCGCAATTGCCGGCGAACTGGGCTTGCTGCTGCTTTTTCACCGGGCCAGCGCCGCGGTGGAAGTAGTGATGTTCGTGATTGCCCGGAGAATGGTGGCAACGGACGTTACCGCCCTCGATTTGCTGATGGGTTCGGTGGCCCTGTCCGCGCTGCTGGTGGTGCGCTTCTACTACCTGCCGGGCAAGCCCAAATGAGGGCGGGAAAAAATTCCTGCTGATTTACCGCAGTGGCTGAAGCCGCCATTTTATAGGCTTGAACCGCAAGCATGAATGCCTGCTCCACCCGGTGATGGCATACAGCAACTCTGAAACGACCTATCAGTCTCTACCTACCGTCTCTTAAGTGCGCAGTGCTGAAATGGCTTCTCGCGCTGGAACAGACAAAGAGAAAACGGGCCCCAGCGGATTCAGCGATTGCCGAATCCCTCTTGAAGGCCCGCGATGGTCCAACCTCAGCGCAATTTCACGACGGCGCTATTGACCGTGCCGTCATCCAGAGGCAGCAGAAATGCATAGCAACCTGCCGCCAGACCGGTCGTCTTCCAATTGAACTGGAACCGGTCATTGTTCTCCTTTAAGCCGTTGCCGGTGAAATTGGCATCAACCGCAAGCCCTTCCTGGCCGGCGATGCAGGAGGGATCCGGCGCCACCTGGATGGTGTTCACCGAGGACGGCGTCACGATGAATGCCCCCTGCGCGTTTTGCAGTTGCCATTTGACAGGGATGGTTGATCCCACCTTGAAGGTCTTGCCATCGGGCCCATCCGGCGAAAGGTCAGTAAGGAATCCGGAAAAGACATAGTGCACGTCATAACCGGCGCTCACGGGCAGGGCGTGGTTACCCGCGCCGTCCACTGCGCCGCTGCATGTAGCGGTGAAATGGCCAACGCCATTGGCAGTTCCACCAGCGATGGAAAGCGTGGCCTGAACGGCAACGCCGGTTGCTGAATCCGTGGTGGAGCATGAGGCAACAGGAACGGCGCCCAGGATGTACGTAGCTCCGTTGGTCACTCCACCGAGCACGATCACAGGTGCTGTGGTATCAACAACCGTCACGCTAAAGCTGCCTTCCGCTGTTTTGTTGCGGCTGTTGGTGGCCGAACAATTCACAGTGGTGGCTCCAAGCGCGAAGAGCGCGCCGGAGGCCGGAGCACACGTTACGACTACGTTTGTGTCTCGCGCGTCCGTTGCTGTCGCGTCGTAGCTCACGACGGCGCCGCCCGGACTGGTGGCTTCAGCCGTAATGTTGGCCGGCAGATGCAGCACCGGAGGCGTGGGTTCTGGCAGCGTGAAGTATGCCACCGGCATGTCATGATCGGACAGGCGCTCAGGACGGTTCGGATCGTTGCGGAAGACTTCAGGAAAATCGGCATCGTTCCGGGCAATAGCGAAGCGGCTGAGCCGGGCGAGCAGGCCTGCACTTACCACGATGTGGTCCAGCACCTGGGCGCTTCCATTAAAGACGAACGAATACTGCTGGTCGTGCGGCAAAGTGGTGACCAGATCGGTGAAATCAGGATCGACCAGGTCCGGGCTGGCATTCACCACCTGGTCCGCCG
>JBGPZS010000094.1:0-10476 GCA_041493865.1 Terriglobia bacterium | reverse complement strand
CTACCGCACCTACCACAAGCACTATCCCAAGGACGATGAAAACTTTGTCATCGCCATGGCCCAGCCAGGCATGAAGAGCGCTGCGGAAGACGAAGTACGCGGGCTTCTCCGCTTGCGCCGGCGCGTACCACCCAACAAAGACGACAACTTCGGCATCAGCAGCGCAGAAGCTCTGGGCAACCAGTTCCGCGACATCATGGCGGGCATCTTCCAGCTGGTCGTCGGCATTGTATCCATTGGCCTGCTGGTGGGCGGGGTGGGAGTGATGAATATCATGCTGATGTCCGTCACGGAAAGAACGCGTGAAATTGGCGTCCGCAAGGCGATTGGCGCCCGCAAACGCGACATCAGCTTCCAATTCATCACAGAAGCCATGACTCTAACGGGAATTGGCGGCGTGATGGGCGTTATTCTGTCTTTGATCTTCAGCGGGCTGATGCACCTTATCCACTTTCCATCGTCCGTGCCGATTTGGGCTGTGTTTCTGGCAGTCGGCGTGGCCAGCAGCGTGGGACTGTTCTTCGGCATCTACCCGGCGGTGAAAGCAGCGCGCCTGGATCCTGTGACTGCACTGAGATACGAATGAGCAATGAGCAAATGGCAATGGCCCAACATTTAGCCGTTTTCTTGAAACCCCGAAGCGTAGCGAGGGGCCAATATAGCTACCAACAACTCTTGGTAGATACTCGCGTTCCCGCGTCATATTCTTTGCGATAGGGATCCCTCACTTCGTACGGGATTGCAGAAAGTTGCCAATTGCTCTCTCAGCGTTCATCCGCGGAAATCTACGGCGACTTCTTCTGTTTTTCCTCTCGCACGTAACCATAGGGACAATGGCGGCAACCTGACCGGCAGCAGTATCCGCGCTTGAGCAGGTACTTCGCCGTGAAGACCCAGTTCCCTTTCTCCAGGTAGTAGTCTTCGCCTTCGACCAGATCTTCGGCGTCACTCATGGGCGTCACTCATGGCCTGCCACCATGCTCAGAGGCGGCGCTTCAGGCGTCTCCGCCAGCACGCCATCTTTGAAGCTGAGATGCTTGCCGGAAATAGCCGGCACGCGCTCCCCAGGAACCACGATCCCGGCCAGATTCAGCGGATCGGCGGCGGAGATGGTGATGACCTCGCCGGTGAGGGGAAGGTTCTTCATGGCCCGCAGAGATTCAACCGCTATCGGCAGGGCAAATTGTTCGCCGATGAAACCGCTGATAAACCGGCCACCGCGAATTTCTCCGCGATCTTCAAGGCGGCGGAAGCTGATGAGCATGTCACGCCAGCGCGGCAGCATGCTTTCGCGCACCAGCAATTCGCGGAAGACGACGCCGTATCGCTCCAACAACACGCGGCAGACTGACTCCAATGACCGCCCGCTGTCTTCACCATGCGGCGGGTGCAGCAATGACCATCGTCCGGCACTGTGCCGAGGACGATTGCTCCGGCCGCTTCCCTGTCCGGCGCGGCGCTTGGGATCGATCAGAGCGCGTAAGTTGTCGAAGCCATCGGCGGTGACCAGGCCCCCGGCCACCAGTTCCCACAGGGCGGTCTCAATTTCCGACTTCAATTTGTCCGTACCGCGCACAATATCAGCAAAGAATGAAGCGCCGCGCGAACGCAGGAAGGTCAGAACCTCGCGCGCTCCCGGCCCCAGCCCGCGGACTTCCTGCTCGGCGTCACGGTGCGCTGAGCGCACGCTGGGCAGCGCCATCCATTCAGCTTCTTCGCGGACAAAGAAGGTAATGGGCGCCACGCTGGTCGGCACCACTCTGCGGCCGCTTCCGGATGAATCCTCCAGCATCGCCGGATGAGGCGAGAGCCTGCCCCAGCCCACGGCGCCGGTGAGGCAGAGCTGGTCGAGCAGCTTAGGATCGTAGTTGCTGATGCGGCGCGCAAGTACCTGGCGCTCCCACGCGCTGGCCGGGATTTCAAAGCCCTGGAGTTGGCGCAGCACCTGCAACGTGCCGTGCTCATCGCGCGCCTGCGAGCCCGGAGACACATGCTGCCAGCGCAGAAGCCAGCGCATGAAAGTGGCGGCGGTGACCGGTTCAATTTGTTTGCGCAGCGTGCCCAGCGTCAAACGATGGATCCGCGCCAGCAAGCGGCGTTCACACCACTGCGTCTCTTCGCCCAGCCCCTTGTCAAAATTTCCGCGCAGAATCAGGCCGGTAGATTCAATGCGCAGCAACGTCTTATCAATCTCCGACACCGGCAGATGAAGCGTGGCGGCAAGCGCGGAGGCGGTGGTGGGACCCAGATGCGCCAGCCAGCCCGTTGCCATGGCTTTGAGCGCATCATCTGGTGACAGCGCTTCGCCTTCAACCGACGGAAGCTGATCTTCAAACTGTGCTTCAGGATAGACGGCAGCGAAGGCTTTCGCTTTCTCGGCGGAGACCCAGAAGGTCACAGCCGAGGGCGCCTCCACCCCAGCGCGCGCAAAACCGGCGCGCTCTGGGGACCCCGGCGGCTGTGCTCCTCCTTTAAGGTGAACGAGAGCGCGCGACGCGCGGTGCGAACTGCGCAATTGCTCGAAGAAACCCTGCCAGGCTTCCGCCGGTGAGCGACGGTCGGGCGGCTGAAAATTTTCCGGCAAAGCAATCAGGGTGTGCAGTGTATCGGCCAGCTCATCGGCATCACGGACGTCAGGCCATGCGTCGGCGCGGACTTCAGAAATCGCGGCGGGATCGAGCGCGCCCACTTCCTGCAGGACAGACTCGGGCAATGTGCGGCGCATCTCCACGGCGCGGGCACGGCGCTCTTCGAGCGGAGCGTCGTCGAGGAAGGCGTAAGGATTGCTGTTGAGGATCTCATGGGAAAAGACCGAGGGCACCGGAGTATCCACGGCGATGCATTTGATCTCGCCCGAGCGCATCTTGCGCAGCACATCTTTCAGCCCTTCCAGGTCCAGCGCTTCCTGGAAAATATCTTTCATTACTTCGCGCAGCAGCGGATGGTCCGGAACTACGATTGGCCCATCGGCATTTTCCTGGCATTGCGCCACGTCCGGAAACACTGACGCCAGCAGATCAGCCGAGCGCGTGCGCTGGATCTGAAGCGGTATCTTCTTGCCGTTCCAGTAGCGCAGAAGCGCCAGCGCGCGATTAGCGTCCCACCGCCAGCGCGTCTCCAGCAACGGAGAGAGCAGCGCGGCCTGCTGTAAGACTTCTTTCACCGTGTTTTCATGCAGGAAATGGAAGACATCGGCCAGCGGGAAACTGTGCTGTTCGGCCAAAGCAATATTCACGCCGTTGTCCGTGGCGGCGGCCTGCAACTCAAAATTGAAAGACACGCAGAAACGCTTGCGCAGCGCGAGTCCCCAGGCTTTGTTGATGCGAGCGCCAAACGGCGCATGGACAATAAGCTGCATGCCGCCGCCCTCATCGAAGAAGCGCTCGGCGATGATGGTGTTCGTGGTGGGCACAGCGCCCAGCACAGCGCGGCCGGTCACCACGTATTCGATGGCCTGCTCCGCGCCGGAATCGTCCAGCCCGCACTCGCGCTTGAGCCACTCCACGGCGTTCAACACTTCCGGTGATTTCTGGTTGACGAAGCCTGGGACGGTATTCGGCGCCAGGTCGCTGATCGTCTGGCGCAACTCGCCCAGCTGGCGCGACAGCTCCTCAGTGCGTCCCGGCGCCTCGCCCAGCCAGAACGGGATCGAAGGCGGCGCGCCATGCGCGTCTTCCACCATGATGCGGCCCACGCCTTCAATCCGGCGGATGCGCCAGCTCATGTTTCCCAGCAGAACGATGTCGCCCTTCATGCTTTCGACGGCAAAGTCTTCATGCAGCGTTCCGACGACGGTCCCTTCCGGCTCGGCGACCACGGTGTAAAGCGCTGTCTCAGGAATCGCTCCGCCGTTCATGATGGCGACCATGCGCGCACCGCGACGCGCTTTCAGCCGCTTGTTCACGCGGTCGCGATAGAGATACGCGCCGAAACGGCCGCGTTGTGAAGCGATGCCATCAGCCAGCATGACCAGGAGGTCGTCAAAATCCTTGCGCTCGAGTTCGCGGTAGGGATAGGCGCCTTTGACCAGGGCAAAAAGCTCGTCCTCGCCCCATTCCTCGGCGGAGCAGAGTGCCACAATTTGTTGCGCCAGAATATCGAGCGGCGATTCAGGAATAACCAGGCGGTCAAGCTCTCCCTGATGGATGGAGCGCACCAGAGCGGCGCATTCCAGCAGCTCGTCGCGGGTGGTAGGAAAGAAACGGCCTTTGGGTACAGCGCCGCGCCAGTGCCCAGCGCGTCCAAAACGCTGGAGAGCAACCCCGATCGAACGTGGCGAGCCGATGTGAATCGCCAGATCGACATGGCCGATATCAATTCCCAGTTCAAGCGAAGCCGTAGCAACAAGCACTTTCAGTTCGCCATTCTTGAGCTTGCTCTCCGCTTCCAGGCGGAGTTTGCGCGCCAGGCTGCCGTGGTGCGCGCCCACCACGTCTTCACCCAGCCGCTCAGCCAGGTTGAAAGCCACGCGCTCCGTGAGGCGGCGCGTGTTCACGAAAATCAGCGTGGACCGATGCTGCTGCACCAGCGCGACGATGCGGTCATAGACTTCGTCCCAGAGATCATTGCTGGCAATGGGGCCAAGCTCCTGCCCGGGGACTTCCACGGCCAGGTCCATCGCGCGCTTGTGGCCGATGTTGACGATCACAGGATCAGGACGGTTGTTGCCGGTCAGGAAGTGGGCCACGGTTTCGATGGGCTTCTGCGTGGCGGAAAGACCGATGCGTACGGCCCGCTGCCCGGTAAGCGTTCCATTCGGTGCGCCATTGAGAGCGTCCAATCGCTCCAGTGAGAGCGCAAGGTGAGCGCCACGCTTGTCATCGGCCACGGCGTGGATTTCGTCCACGATGATGGTGTTCACGTCCGTGAGAATGCCGCGGCTCTTCTGGGCCGTGAGCAGAATGTACAGGGATTCGGGCGTGGTCACCAATATGTGTGGAGGCCGCTTCAGCATCCGCTGGCGATCCTGCATGAGCGTGTCACCGGTGCGGACCGCGGTGCGAATCTCCGGCATCAGCAGCCCTTTTTCGCCGGCCAGTGCGGTGATCTCGCCCAGGGGGCCTTCCAGATTTTTCTGGATGTCGTTGCCCAGGGCCTTGAGCGGTGAGACGTAAAGGATCTCAGTACGGTCGGTGAGATCGCCGCTCAGCGCTTTGCGCACCAGCCGGTCAATACAGATCAGGAAGGCTGCCAGCGTCTTGCCGGAGCCTGTGGGCGCGGAGATGAGCGTGGTCCGGCCGGCAAGAATATGCGGCCAGCCCTGCTCCTGAGGCTCTGTGGGCGTGCCGAATTTCGCGATAAACCATTCCTGGACCAGGGGGTGGGCCCAAGCCAGGGATTCCGGGACCGGGGGATTCATTTGCCTATTGTAACTTGTTCGTAAAAGATTCGCCTAAAAAATCGGGCGTTTAGATTGGATTCACTGCACGGCCGCCCGGTCTCATTTCTTTTGGGCAAGGGCGCTCTGCTGAGCCCGATACAGCGACACGACAAGCGCTTCTTCAACGGTAGGAATTTTCCAGTCGAGCAGCTTCGTGCGCCACTCCTCGGCTGGGCGCTTGGCATTGGCTTTCTGATCGGCGGTTACAAGCAAGCGAATGGAGACAGGGTTCATGAAATCCTGCTCCAGCTGCGCGGCGGCGTCACGATATTTCTTCTGGGCCAGCAGCAAAGTGCCGGCGGCGCCGCTATAAGTTCTCTGAATGCTGATGGAGCCTGAGTTGGCCATCTTCTCCAGTTCGGCGAGCAGTTTCTGCGCCGCAGCGTGGTCCTTGCGGGCAACGGCGTGTTCCACGCGCACGCGTAAAATGCGCGCACGCTCCTCATCAAGATCGGACTTGGCAACTGCGTCTTTGTTGGCGGCAAGCACCGACTCAGCCTGGTCCAGTTCCTTCAATGCCGTATCGTGATCAGGCTGATACATGGCCATAATGCGGTAGGCACGCGCCTCCCACACCCACTGTCGCATGCCATGAGCACTCTCAGCGGCCTGACGGTAGGCTTTATCAGCGTCGTCATATTTCTGGTCGCGCAGGTAGGTCATGGCGGATTTCTGCATGTATTCCGCTTTGATCCCATTGCCGGGAGCTTCATGAATGGCCTTGGCATACTCCGCGCGCGCGCGTTCGCCCTGGCCCATGACGGCGTAGGTTTCGCCCAGCTCTTTCTGTGAGATATAAAAAGTCGGGTCCATCTTCAGGGCGATGCGGTACTGTTCCAGGGCATCTTCAAAACGCCCGGAGAGGCGCAGCATTTCGCCGTAAGAATCATGCGGGTTGGGTTCGTTGGGAAGAAGGTTGACGTACTTCTCCATGGCCTCAATCGCCTTGTCGTACTCGCGGCTGCGCGAATACAGGTATCCCAACTGGTTGTATGCGGTCGCGTAGGCCGGATCATCCGCCAGCGCTTTCAAAGTGAACGTCTTGGAGCGCTCATACTCATCGAGTTTGTACAGCCAGTAACCGATGAGGAAATTCAGTCGCTTGTCATGCGGATACATCTGCGCCACGTCATTCATGGCCTGGATGCCTTCCACGTAATTGTTCTCGTGCACGCCTGCCATCCAGCGGACCATTGACTGCTCCGCCGGTGTGATGGAGTTCAAGCCGGCCTTGGCCCTGGCGCGGGCGTGGCTCTCCTCGGCAGGGTCGGTCGTGGTAAAACAAATCCACGTATAAGCGAGGGCAAAATTTGGATCGAGCGCCACGGCTTCACGCCAGTCACGCAGGGCAAAGTTCCAGCGATGATTCTCATAGTGGACCATGCCGGTCTCAAAGTAACGCGCAGCGGAGGCCGACGACGTGGTCACAGGAAATTTCTGGTGTTTGCCAGTGCTGGCGGCGGTCTTGGCTGTGGTTTGTGGATACGCCGCAGTTACCGCTGCGGCCACAAGGAGCGCAATCATGAGGCGTGGCAATCGCATAGGTCTCCCAAAGCGTTATTGGAACCTAACCGCTCACCGGCTACAACGTGACGGTGGTAACCACTAGCGGGGTTTAGTGATTTACTCGATACCTAGCCTGGGAGTTCGTCTTCGGTCCGCCGTGAATCGCTGTGTGCGGCCTCAGGATGCGCAACAATTTTTCCTTTTCCGCCTCATTTTCTGTTCCACGTCAAGGGCCAACGTGTCCTAGTCATGTAGGCAGATGGACGATGAACCATGTACTTAGGTAACTCAACTCAGAGAGCGATTCCGGCATCTTACATTTTTAGCCATCCCTTCCGGGCGTCTGCCAGTTTTTCGCCACTTCTTCCGATGTCTAAGGTTCCCATAAACCTGCAGTGCAAGGATTAGACAATGGAAGATATCTCAGATCGGATCGCTCGTCTTACTCAGGAACTCAGGGCCCTGCATTTGCAGCTGCAGTGGCCTAACTTCCGGGACGCCAGCCCGGACGATCAAGACCTCATTTTGAACACCTTGTTGAACGTGGGGCTGGGCCACGACCTGAAGCGGACGGTTGACCTGCTCAGCCAGTTCCTGTGGTGCTATATCGAATCTGCCGCGGCCCGGACCAACGTTGAAGAAGTCGATTATGCGCGGCAAAGTGTGCGGCTGGGACAAGTCACGGAGATGCTCCGGCTTCTTCATCATTCAGCATGCCCGCTCATGGAGTCGCTGGCCTTTGTTGAGCACGCCACCATGACCGTGACCCGCCACGCGGAAACACGAGGCATGCCGAGGGCGTTATCCATGGAGAAGACTGCCTGACAGGCTGTCCCTGTTTACCGAAGAAAGAAGCAGCATTCAGCCAGAAAAGTAAAACGGCTGCGCTCCGGCGCGGCCGTTAGTTTTTTGCGTTCCCTGTTGAGGCCGGAAAATTCCGAACGGACGCCTACTTGTCCTCTTCCACGTCGAAGATATGGAGCATGTGGGTGCTTGGATCCAATGACCCGCTGATCTTTACTTTTTTGCCTGCAAACTGTTCCGCCTTGACCTGGTCATCGAGCTTATAAACTTCCTTCTTCACCAACAGCACATAGCTGCCGCCCAGGTCTTTCACGCAATGTTGCGTGCAGCTCTCTTCGTCAGTGGCGCCCTGGATACCGCGCTTGGTCATCCAGTCGTGCGAGTGCGCGTCAGAATGGACGTTGAAGGCGCATTGGCTGTCCATGATGGCGCCGTGAAGGTTGGTCACATTGTCTTTGGGTTTGTCTTTGCTAAACGCATAGGACACCAGCAGCATGAAGGAGACAAGCGCAACTGCCGCCCGCAATTTGTATTTCATTGGGTTGTTCATCAGACTATCTCCCTTTAAGATGTCAGCCGGCCCCGCCGCAACCTGGCGTGCAAGACTGGTGCAGTTACGGCAAAACAACAAGTTTCATGCGCATTGCTTCGTGGTCCTCACTGCAGATGACCGTGCACAAAACCTCATAGTCACCGGGCTCAGCGGGAGCGGTAAGAGAAAACTCCTGCGTGCCCGGCTTAAGTTCCAGGTCCCAGCCGCTGACTTTGCGGTGGTCGCTGGCGCGCAGCAACGTAAAGCCGTGGACAGTGCCGTCACGGTTCCAGGTTTTTCCCTTGCGCGCGCTGATGCGCAGGAGCAGCGGCTCACCTGCTTTGACGGTGATCTCCGCCCGGCCCTGGCCGGCGATCTTGAAATGGCTGTCCTTGTCGGCCAGCACCTCAATGACGCGGGCCTGACTGAAAGCCGGCAGCGACCCGGCAAGCAAGATGCCCAAGATGCCGAGGACGGCCAGCGCGGAAAACCGAGTTAACTTTTGCCGCAGGCTCTGCATGGCTACTCCGTCATGTAGCGCAGGATCAGTCGCATGTCCTGGTCTGTGATGACAGCGCGTACGCGCATGTGACGCACGATGGTGGCCATCATTCGCGGTGGAAATTTGGGTGGAGCGGTATGGCAACGCCCGCAGTTCGATCGAAAACGTTTCTCGCCCTCAAGGCGCATGGTCTCATCCTGCGCACCTGTAGCGGCAGGAGCTGAGGCGGCAGTGGCATCCTTCGGCGTATCCTTGGGGGCGTCTTTACTACCGCTGCTGGCGCCGGCGGTGAGGCCCAACAACATGCCGCTGACCAGAAGGACCGTGGCAATCGCAAACCTTATTTTCACAGCGCGCCTCCTTGCGGCCACATAGGCATGACAAAGCGATAGGTCATGCCAACCACCCAGAGATTGGCGTTTTTTCCATTAAGAACAAATTGCCGGCCGTAACTGGCTGAGGCCCGGACATCGCTGCGCAGGTAGTAGTTCAGGCCGAAGTCCGCCTGTTTGGTGTCTTTGCCCAGCGCTCCCAGCTTTTTCACAGTAGCGGCAGAAAGGTTTTCAGCGGCGAAGAATTGCTGTCCGCGGCCCGCCATTTCCAGCCGCCGCAGGTAAGGAATCTGGCTCAGACGGTAGACCGATTCAATCCAGTATCCGCTTCCCTTCGTGCCCGATGACCGCACGTATTCTGAGCGCACGCTCAAGGGGACGCGGTTGGGCTGCCACACAAAATAGATGCCTGAGGAATGCGGCCGGTCCGCCTGCAACACTTGCTGGAACGATGCTCCCAGTTCCACTCGTTGACGCGGCAGGAAAAAGCCCACGCGCCCGCCGGTGGAGCGGTCCGTGGCCAGCAGATGGTGCGTGTTATTCGATGAAAAATAGAAAGCGTAGCTTACGTTAATGTCGTCTGTTGCAGGCAAACCGCCGCGCATCATTCCGCCCAGGCTGGAACCGCTGGTCACGGGTGAAGTTAACGGCCCCACCTGCAAGGCGCGAATCCAATTGGGCCCCAGCCTTTCACCGTAAATATTGAACGGCGTTATGAACCGCCCGGCTGTAAACGTGACGTAACGGCTGGCGATGTAGTCCAGCTGGGCGTAACCCAGGCCGTATGAGGCTTTATTCTCGAAGTAGTCGTCGTCCGGATCCTTGGAGAAAGTTTCTGAGTAGCTGCCTTTGGCTTCCAGCAGCCACTTGTCGCCCAGCGGCAAGAGGAGCAGAGGGCTCACGGACGGCACGTCCTGGTATTGCCCGGCTGTAACACGGGTGAAATAAGCGGTAGAGCCGGTCAGGATGGGGACGGCTTTAAACCCGTCATCCTGGGCTTGCAGCGCTATCGAAATTACGAAAAGGAGACCGAGAAGACCCGCTTGCGCGACTTTCCTGGGCCACCATACAAACCTGCACATAATCTTTCTGTCCTAAAAAATGCAGTCAAACGTATCCCGGAAGGTCTTGTTTATAGCTGCAACATGATGCACAGTACAAGAGTACCTAGGTAACCGGTGGCCGATTTCCTGATTGGGGCTATGTTTATTCGTTTGCTCGCCTCACCCGAACAGCACATTTACTAGAATTGGCAAACTTCTGCCGTTTTCCTCGCTGCTTTGCCATTTCTTTGGAATGTCAGGTATCCCCTGGTTTAACTTTGTCAGGTTGCGGTCTGTACCCGAACCAACCCACCCACACCCTTAAACCCCGAGAAAAAAAGACAATCCACGAATAACCCAGGGGGCCAGGATTTGGT
>JBGPZS010000480.1:0-3537 GCA_041493865.1 Terriglobia bacterium | reverse complement strand
CCCTTAAAACTGTCGCGGTTGATGGCCATCTGCATTTCGATCATCTTGCGCGCCGTCTGTTTGGGCTTCTTGTCATCTTTATCGAACGCATTTTGCAAGTGGCAGAACTCGCACTCCACCCCAAGGGAATTGCTGATGAACTGCATGGCCGGCTGCACCTGGTCGGCCGGCATGCCTTTCAACACCTGAATGTTCTTGAAAGCCTGCTCCGCGGTCTTGGCCGGTTCTGTTGCGGACGCAGTAGCCGCGCTCGGGGCAGCCGTATGCTGCGCGCTTGCTTTGGGTGCGTTGAGAGCCAAACCACCGGCAATCACAAGCGTGGCAGTCAATGTATGTATGAAATTTCTGTTCATGGGTCTTCCCTTGGATGGATTTTGAACGGGAAGTGTAAATGATTCGGCCCGGAATCGAAACAGTCAGCGGCAAAAAGGCCGTTCCACGCTTCCGCACCTCAACGTACAGGACCATGGAGCGAGGCCTTTATCTCCGCCAGCGGCTTGCCTTTCCAATATTTCGTATAGTTCTCCACCGTCATCAGCGTGCGCGGATCCATGTGGTCCACGTACATCGTTCCGCCCATGTGGTCAATCTCATGCTGCAGGATGCGCGCGTACCAGCCGCTGGCCTCGATCGTCTTAGGCTCGCCCTTTTCATCCACGCATTCGACTCGAATTTGTCTCGCCCGCGACGTCAACGCCATCAGGTTGGCCACGCTCAGGCAGCCTTCGAAATATTCAACGCGCTCCTCGCCGATCAGCGTAATCCTGGGATTGATGATCACATGGAACGGCACGGCCTTGCGCTCGCGCTCCGCCAGTTGCTCCAGCGTCCAGTCGCGGATGTACTCCGGACGGTCTTCGATCACCGCCAGTTGAATGCCCTGGCCGATCTGCGGCGCCGCCAGTCCCACCCCAGGCGCGGCGTACATGGTCTCTTTCATTTGCTGGATCAGTTCGCGAATTTCGCGGCTGCGGATTTCATTCGGCCGCAATGGCCGTGCCGGCCTGCGCAGAACTGGTTCACCGGCTTGAACAATGGTGAGTGGCACGGAGACTCCCTGGGTTCACAAGTGCACGCTTCGCAAGTGCACGATGCAAAAGCGCATATTGTACATGGACGCGTGCGTCTGCGTTTTGCCTTCCGATCACGTGCGATTCCCGCGATCGCGGCGATTTCCTCACCACACCTTGCACACTTTCTCCGACGCGTTCACCATCGGCTGGCCCGCTTTGCAGGAGAACGCGCTGGCAAAGTCCGGCATATTCACCACCACGCCGTTGATACGGTATTTCGAGGGCGAATGCGGGTCCGTCATCGCGCGCAGACGCATGTTTTCCGGGCGATCATTCGAACAATCCCACTGCGCAAAGCCGATAAAGAAGCGCTGCTCCGGCGTCAATCCATCCAGCGGCTTCAGGCCTTTGTACCTGGTCGCACCCTGCCACGCGATGTAAGCCAGGATTTCGCCGCCCAGATCGGCCACGTCTTCGCCCAGCGTGAGCCGGCTGTTGATATGCACGTCATCCACCACCACGTACTCGGCATACTGGTCGGCGACGCATTTGGTGCGGTCTTCAAACTTCTGCTTGTCGTCCTTGGTCCACCAGTCGCGCAGATTGCCCTTGGCGTCAAACTTCGCGCCCTGATCGTCAAAGCCATGCGTCAGCTCGTGGCCAATGGTGCCGCCGGTGTTGCCGTAGTTCGGCGCGTCATCCATTTTGGCGTCATAGAGCGGGGGCTGCAGCACGCCGGCGGGGAAATTAATGTCGTTCATCTGGCCGTTGTAGTAAGCATTTACGGTTGGCGGCGTCATGCCCCACTCGCCGTGGTCCACTGGTTGGCCAATCTTGTTGAAGTTGCGATGCCGCTCAAACTCCGTGGCCCGCTGCACGTTGCCCATAAAATCATTGCGCGTGATCCTTACCGAGCTGTAGTCGCGCCACTTCTCCGGATACCCGATCTTGTTGCGGAGGCCGTGCAGCTTGGTCAGCGCCTGTTCTTTCGTCTCCGGGCTCATCCAGTCCAACTGTCCGATACGCTGCGCCATGGCGTCTTCAATCCGCCGCACCATGTCCAGCGTGCTGGCCTTCAACTCCGGCGAAAATACTTTGCGCACGTACGCCTGCCCCAGCGCCTCGCCCAGATCGCGGTCCGTGTATTGCACGCAGCGCTTCCAGCGAGGCTGCATCTCTTTGGCGCCGCGCAGGTACTTGAGATAAAAATCAAAGCTTTCCTGCACAAAGGTGGAAGAGAGATATGTCGAATATCCATTGGCCAGGTGGAAGCGCAGATAGTTGCGCAGGTTGGCGACGGGCTCATCCTTCAGCCGCGCCTCCAGCTCTTTGAAGAACGCCGGCGGGGCCACGTTGATGATCTCAAACTGCGGCGTCTTCAGCGTGGTGAAGTAAGCCGCCCAGTCAAAGCTCGGCGCCATCTGCTGCAGGTCGGCCAGCTTGATCTTGTTTTTGCGCTTGTAAGGATCGCGCCGCTCCACCCGCGTCATGGAAGCCGTGGCCAGAGCGGTCTCGATCCGCATCACGGTCCCGGCATTCTGCTTCGCGACTTCGGCATTGTCACCCAGCAGCTCAAAAATCTTCTGCACGTGTTGCAGGTAGCGCTCGCGTGTCTCTTTCGACTTGGGATCGTCTTTGGTGTAGTAGTCGCGATCGGGCAGGCCCAGCCCGCCCTGGTCCAGTCCGGCAATCTGCTGCTCTGAGTTGTCCGGGTCCTGTCGCGCGCCGCTGCCAAACAGCACGCCGCCTAAATTCAACTGCATCCGCGCCACCACGGGGGCCAGTTCGCGCGCTGATTTGAGCTGTTCAATCAACGCCAGTTGCGGTTTGATCGCGCCCAGCCCCAGCTTCTCCACTGCCGGTTCGTCCATGCAGGCGGCGTAGAAGTCGCCGATCTCCTGCGTTACCGTATCGCGCTTGCCCGCAACGAGGGCGGCCTGTTCCAGAATGCCGCGCAGAAAATTCAAATTGTCCTGGTAAAGCTTGCCGTAGACGCCCCATGAAACCTGGTCGGGAGGAATGGGGTTCTTCTTCTGCCATCCGCCGCAGGAATACTGGTAGAAGTCCACGCAGGGGTCCACTGACTTGTCCATCGAACTCACGTCCAGGCTGGGCGAGTAGGGCAGCGCCGGCTCTACCGCGGCATTGGGCGCCCCTGCTCCGGCTTTTTGCTGGGCCGGGGCCAGTGAAACCAGAACAAGGACGAGCAGAGCGATACATGCGATGAAGAGCTTTTTCATATGTTGTTTTGACCTGAGTTCCTGAAAAATGTCACAAGCGCGGCATTATGTTAGTGGACGCGCTGCTTTTTGCCAATTTCAAAAACCCCGACTCGTCCCAGTGTAATGGTAATGGCATCCTGAGCACGTGGGACGTAAACGCGGCCGGTGCTTCGGTGAAAGATCTCCGCGGGAGGCAAAACTTACAAGTTCAATGCCGGCGACTCTGCGGACTTCCCCGTGGGACAGCTTGTGCTCCCCGAGCGCATTGGGGTCAACTCTTTCACGCAAAAACATCTGCGCTG
>JBGPZS010000306.1:0-5177 GCA_041493865.1 Terriglobia bacterium | reverse complement strand
CGGCTCACGGAGAACCTGCCTTCCTGCGCCCGCACCCAGGTTTCCAGCAGCGCGTGGCCTGCGCGTGAAAGGTTTTTTTGTCTGTCCAGCAAGGTTGCGCGCTTCGCCGGTTGCAGCGCGATCTCCGCCAGCTTCATGCTCGGGCCCGCAGCGGCGATCACGGCATACTCGTGCCGCCGCCACAACTCTTCGATCATCTCCGGCGCAGCCATTGCCCAGCCGATGCGAAGGCCCGCGAGCCCGTAGGCCTTGGACATGCTGTTGACGCAGATCGCCTTGTCATACATCCCCCAGAAGCTCGGTGTCTCGTTTGTATTAAATTCGGTGCCGCGGTAGACCTCATCTGAATGCAGCCAGGCTCCGGTCTTCTGGCATATGTTGACGATCCGCCGCATTTCTTCATGTGAGAGAATGCTCCCCGTCGGGTTGTTCGGATTCACGATGGAAATGAGTTTGGTCTTCGCGCTGGCCAGTGATTCCAGTTCATCCAGGTTCAGCCGCCAGTTGTTCTGTTGGCGAAGCTGTGTTTCTTTCACCCGGCAGCCCAGGTTCTGCGCCAGTCCCCAAACCTGGCGATAGCCGGGCGAGACCACAATCACCTCGTCGCCCTGCTCCAGCAGCGTGCTGCAGACCATCCAGTTGGCCTGCGCTGCGCCCACGGTCACCAGCACGTTGCTCGCGGCGGCGTTTGGATAGAGCGCTGCAATGCGTTCGCGCAGCAGGCCCGTCCCATTTACCTCAGGATAGTAAAGCGGCAACTCCAGCAGCGGCTTCAGATCTTCGTCGGCCAACAGGTCGCTCACGTTCGCGCATTGCACTGAGCTATCGGCCAGGTTGATCTCTACCGTTCGCTCAAATTGTGATTGAAAATATTCGAGGTCAAAGTTTTGAAAGTTCATTGGGTAATCCTGGCGGCCCTCTGTTTTAGAGTGCCGATGAGTTTCGCGCCGCTACCGCTTTCCTCTGTCTCTTCCAGTAAAAATAAAATGGTACTCCCAGCAGGACGATCGCGGTGCCCACCAGCGTCTCTTTTTTCTTTTCTACCGCGGCATTGATGGCCCACAGGCTGCCCAGGACCACGTACAACGCCGGAAACAAGGGATATCCGGTACAGTGGTAAGGCCGCGGAACGTCCGGCTTGGTGCGGCGCAGCACGAACAGGCCGGCGACGGTCAGCACATAGCTGAGCACCATCATGAACATTACATAGGTAAAAAGCTCATCGTATTTGCCGCTCAGGGTCAGCACTGAGGCCCATATCGCCTGCAGCGCCAGGCTCATCACCGGCGTATGCCAGCGCGGATGGATATTGGCCAACGCATGGAAGAAGATGCCGTCTTCCGCCATGGCGTAGTAGACGCGCGCTCCGCTCATCAGGCATGGCGCCATGGCGCCGAAGCAGGAGACCGCCACCATCAGGGAAAGCCAGGGCGCCACCCGGCCGGAAAACATTGATACGGCCGCCGTCTGGGCCACCGCCTCTTGCGCGGCAATCTCATTCATGGGCAGCGCGTAAACGTAAACCGCGTTGATGGAGATATACACAACGCCCACCAGCAGCAGGCCCCAGACCAAGGCGCGCGGCAGATTGCGCTGCGGATCTTTCACCTCGCCTGCCACCAGCGTGATGTAAACCCAGCCATCGTAGGCCCAGAACACGGCTATCAGAGCAATGCCGATTCCGGTGATCAATGAAACCGAATCCGGCCCGGCGGGAAGGGAATGCCGGTAGTGGTCCCACGATCCCCGCCCCAGCAATAGCCCACCCACAACAAACAGGGCTATGGCCGCAAACTTCACCCAGGTGGCGATGTTTTGCAGCACGGCCCCTTTCTTCACTCCGAAGATGTTGATCAGTGTCTGCAGCGCGATGGCCGCCAGCGCAATCAGATGCCCCCGCGTGATATCGACGAACCGAAGCGAAGCGACCACTCGCTCTGCATGCAAAGCCGGAAAGGCCTGGCCCAGATACGTGGCAAATCCCACTCCCAGCGCCGCCACAGTCCCGGTGGCGCTGACTGTGAAGTACATCCAGCCGTAGAGGAAACCCGCGGCATCGCCGTAGGCCTCGCGCATGTAGACGTACTGCCCGCCGGCGTGGGGAAACATGCCGCTCAGTTCGGCAAACGCAAAACACGCCAGCAGAGCCATGCCCATGCCAATGACCCAAACGGTAAGAAAAAGCCACGGATGGCGCGTGTTGTTGGCGACATCTTTCGCGGTGAGAAAGATGCCTGACCCGATGATCCCGCCTGCCAGCAACAGAATGGAGTCGGAAAGGGAAAGTCCGCGGACGAGTTTAGCTTCTGTTGGCAATATGAGGACCGCGCATGAATTGTGGCTTAGATATAATCTCGTTTCGGGTGGTCTAGTCAAGGGTTTGTCTGCGCGGTGGGACAAAGGTCATTCGCCGTTCCGCTTGTTGAAAGGCCAATGAGGCATTGAGCAGGCCATTTTCGTCGCTGAAGTAGGCAGGTCCGGAGGACCTCATGATGATCAAGCCACTGTACCTGCTGGCGGACAGCCAATTACTCTTTTTGAAGAGCGACGGCGGTTCATTGGCCGAGAGAATTCGCGAGGACCTGGATACCGGCAATCCCAAGGCGGCTTACATTGGAGCATCAAACGGTGATCAGCCGGAATTTTATGGTTTGTTTGTTGCCGCAATGGAGGTGATGGGAATATCCAACTGCCGGATGGTCCCTTCGCAGCCTTCACGCGAAGACATTTTGTTTGTCGAAGATGCTGACCTGATTCTGCTTGCGGGGGGTGACGTGGAACGGGGTTGGCAGGTATTCGAGCAGAATGGGCTCAAAGACCTGGTTCCGCGCCGGCGCTATGACGGCGCCATCCTCATGGGGGTTTCCGCTGGAGCAGTCCAATTTGGCTTGGGGTGCTTGAGCAACTCAGCCCAGCCGAAGCAGCTTGATATGTTCCGTTTTGCTCCGTTCTATGTTGGTGCTCATGATGAAAAAAATGACTGGTGGGACCTGCGTGCCCTGGTGAACCTCTCCCAATCCGATGCCCGAGCAATCGGTATTGCGGCGGGCGGAGGAGCAGTTTACACCCCAGATGGCACGCTGGAGCCAATTCGCAAACCATTGACCGAGTTTTTAAAGCAGAACACCAAAATCAGCGAAAACTTAATGGTGCCCGTAGTCAGCCAGGACAGTGAGGATTGATCCAGAGCTTAAGCGGTTTGGAGCGAAGCGACACTACCTATTGGGCGCATTCACCTTGCGATCTTCCGGCTTCATGGCATTGAACTCCACCGACTTGCCCCTGGGAATGCTCAGTGTTTGCCACTCCGCTCCCTTCAGGTGCTTGCCCAGATAGAGAATCTGCCCGACGTGGTAAGCCGTGTGCATCAGGCTGCGGTTCATCGCCTGCAGAATGGTGTGCGGCGCGTTGCGGATGGTCACCGTTCGGTCAAAATCTTCCGGCGTGAGTGAGGCGATGGTATCGAACAGGATCTGGAAGCCCTCTTCCCAAACGCGCATTAAGTCCTGGCGTGTGTCGGCTGCTGTCAGCACAAACTCCTGGTCGCGATCGCGGTCCGGCTTTTCGCCGTCCGTGGTCAGGAAGTCTTTCCAGCGCGAGCGCAGGTTGCCGGCCACGTGCTTCACGATCACGGCCGTGCTGTTGGACTCAGCGTCGGGCGTATGGAAAAACTCCGGGTCATTGAGCTGGGCCATGGCGCCGTCGGCCATGCGTTGATAGCCGCGAAAGCTGCGGCGAACCTCCTCATAGTAGGTAGCGGCAAAGCCGCCCTCGTCGGCCATGGATCGAACCTCCTGATTTGCCTAGCTTAACAAGAAACTTGCACCCGAAAATGCCCCTGGTACGTATAACTGTTCAAGAGAGGGCCCTTGGAACAAACTGCGGGATTGGAAGACGATAGGCTCAACCTGGCGCTGGCCCGGTCAGTCCAGGGTGACGGCTTGGCCTTCGCCGAGCTGGTCCGGGAGCATCAGGGCATGGTTTTCAGCATTGCCTATCACTTCCTGCAGGACCGCGCGCTGGCGGAAGACCTGGCGCAGGAGGTCTTTCTGGAGCTGTATCAGGGCCTTGAACGCATACAGTCTCCGGCACACCTCACGTACTGGCTGCGGCGGGTTACGGCCAACCGCTGCATTGACCAGGGACGAAGAAAGCAGCGCCGCCGTGAGCTGGCGCTGGACGACGCGCCGGAACCGGCCACACCGTCGCCGGTGGCAGATCCGCTGTTGCTGCAGCGGCTGCAGCAGAGTCTGGCCGTGTTGCCGGAGAAGCAGCGCCTGGTGGTGATCCTGAGATTTCAGGAAGGGCTGGGACCGGCCGAGATTGCGGAAGTGCTGGAAATGCCGGTGAACACCGTGAAGAGCACGTTGCATCGCTCACTGGCTGACCTGCGCAAGGGCCTCACGCGCAAGATTCGAGAGGTACGATATGCATTTTTCTGAAGACGATCTTCGCTCGGCGCTAGAGCGCAAAGACCCCGGAGAGGGCTTCACCCAGCGCGTGATGGCGCAGGTGAACCAGGCCGAGGGCAAGCCCAAACCGGAAGCAAAGAAGACCAATGGGTCTTTCTGGACATGGTGGAAGCTGCGTCCGGCCTGGATCATCGCCGTGGCGGCGATCTTGTTTCTCGGATTCGGCTGGACGGGCTTTCAGTACGCAGAGTATCGCCACCGCGAAGACATACGAATCGCCCAGGAAAACGAAAAGCATCTGCGCGAGGCCGAGCGGGCCAGAGACCAGGCGATCCTGGCCCTGGAGATTGCCCGCTCCAAGCTGAACCATGTGTTGCAGCATGCTCAGCTGCCACTGGAAAGCAATGACAAGATCAGGAGACAACGTCTATGAACCGTCTAATGCGAACACTCATGCGAATTCTTGTGGCAGCTGCTTTGTGCTGCTTGGCCGCGCGCGGCTATGGACAGGATGCCAGGCTGCAGCTCGGCAACCTGGACAAGCTGAGCGAAAAAGCTGCGCGTGTGACCGATGTGACTCTGGATGGCTCGCTGCTTGAGTTCGCCGTCAAGATCATCGAGAAGGCGGAAGAAGGCGACGAAGATGTCGCCCAGCTCAAATCCATCATCAAGAACCTCAAAGGGATCTACATCAAGAGCTTTGAGTTCGATGAGGCCAGCCAATACACCAAGGCTGACGTTGAGGCCATCCGTTCGCAGCTGACT
>JBGPZS010000543.1:0-2825 GCA_041493865.1 Terriglobia bacterium | reverse complement strand
GGCAAGTCCAGTCCGGTGCATTTCTTCTGGGGCAGCTTTGACCTTGCGCTCACTCGCTTTTCGGGCCGGCTGGCGCCGCCGCGCAACGATCCCGATCCCGTTTTGCGCAAGATCATGCAGGAAGCTTATTCGCATGAAGTCATCAGCGCGGGCTGGTGGCCGGGCGGTGGCGAACTGAAAGATGCCGCCTTCTATTGTTACGCAGCGCCCGAGCCGCAGGGTTTTGCAAAACAGAAGGTGCGTCCTGACGCTGCGTATTACTATCAGCAGATGGGCGAATTCCTGCTGCTGCATGAAAAAGTTCGCACTGCCGCCTCGCCTACAGAGACGCTGCTGGATTTTCTGCAAAGCACATATGAGGCTGGCGCAACTCTGGGCAAGTGGGACCGTCCATCGCTCGAAAGACCCGTGGAACCTGCCGCCGGTGCGGCATAGGGAACGGCACAAGGAGAAACTCATGGCTGAGGTCTGCGCTCACGTTAACCAGATCAAGCTCACCACCACGGACAAGCACGTGTGTGAAGACTGCATCAAGACCGGCGATACCTGGGTCCACCTGCGCCTCTGCCTGGAGTGCGGGCACGTTGGCTGTTGCGATTCATCCAAGAACAAGCATGCGACCAAGCATTTCCATCGCTCCAAGCATCCGCTGGTCCGATCCATTGAACCCGGTGAAACCTGGATCTGGTGCTATGTCGACGAACTCTCGCCCGGCGAACTGGCGGCATAGGCAAAGAATTCGTGTTACTCACCTGCTGTTCAGCCAGACAAAGATCCAGTGGATCACCGTGAGCCACGCCACCAGCATCATCAAGTTCAAGCCGATCATCATGCCGATCACGATCAACATCAGTCCACCCGCAACCACCAACAGCGGCACTACGATCAGGTAGAGCACGGTCATAAAAACCTTGAGCCACACGCCGCCGGCCATCACCGGCGCGATCAGGTGTGAGCCCATCCGCTGCAACCGTTTTGCTCGCTTCTTGAGCGGAGGATGAAACGAAACAAAGCTTTGTATCTGCAGCCCAGTCTGTCCGCGTTTGGGCTGGCCTTGCTGCTGCCGCAGCGCCTGGATGCGTGCCATCGCGGCGCGATCGCCTTTTTGCGCCGCCACGATGTCCGCCAGGCTGGGCATGCCATGCGTTCCGAGCGCCTGTTCGCTGCCCATCGCGTCTGCCAGGGCCTGCATGCGCGCAATCGCCTGCGGATTTCCGGCGGCCACAGCCAGCGCCGTAGACATCATTTCTTTACGTGCGGTCGCGTAATCCTGTGGTGGCAGCGCCGCTGCACCAGGGTTCGCCGGAGTCACAGACAGGTGCGCCGTCGCGGCCCATGCTTGAACCGCTTTGCGCATCTGCTCCTGGCTCGGTTGCAGCCCGCGCAGGCTGCTATCTCCCGTGGGGTTCACCACAAACAAGTGCGTGGCCCATTCGCCGCCCTCAAGGGCTGTGGTGTCTTCGCTCAGCCGTTGCAGCGCGCGGGCCAGCGCATCGGGATTGCGGGTAAGCGCCACAGAGCTGGCGTCGGCCAGGTAGCGGCGTGTCCGCCAGAGCAGCGCCATGCATGGTCCCAGCAGAACGTTCAGAAAAAACCACAGCGTGATCTCCACTGCCATGTTGGTGAACAGCATGGGAAAAAAGACCAGCCGGAAAAATTTGCGAATCAGCCCGGGATTTTCCTTGTTGAAATAACGGTCAATGTCGGAACTGTTCGCATCAACTGAGGTCGCCAGCGACTCCGCGATTGCCGCAGCCTCAGCGGCTTTCTGTTCCGGCGTGCCGCGGCCAAAGACGTAACGCACCACGCGCCAGATACGGCTGCGCGACTCGCGGCCAAACGGCGCATTGATCAGGTTCACCAGCAGCCCGCAGGTTTCAAACACGCTGGTCACGGTAAATGCGATGCGCAGGTCGCCATTGCCGATGGAGCCGACCAGGTGCGCCAGCAGCGCCTGCAGTTGGTCGCGGTCCAGATCGTCGAGCAGGCGGCGCGAGATCACAACGCGCGCGTCCGCCGGCGAAGTGCCGACCGCTGCAGCATTGGCGCCGGGTGAATCCACCAGCATCACCTTGGGCGCGGGCAGTCCGGAAGCAATGGCCATTTCCTGCACCACGTCGGCAAGCTGCAGCTCTTTCAGGTCGGACTGGTTCGGTTCACGGGCGTTCAGGCTGGCCAGCGCGCCACCTACTCCGCCGCGACGAAAAAGAAGCAGCATGCCGAACCAGAGTCCAAACGCCACCAGCATACCCGGCAGCAGCACAAACGCCAGGCCTGTGGCCAGCTCCTGCGGATCGACCGTGCCCTTCTGGTTGACCACGTAGTCAGCCACGCGCAGCCCCAGCTGGGCCAGCTGGTTCGCGTTCTGCCAGAACTCCGGCGGCAGCGGCGAAAAATAATTGATGATCTCCGCCGCCACCAGCGTGCCCGCGTAGAGCAATGGCGTGAGCACCAGCGTAAGCGGTATGCCCATGATGAATGCGGCAAACGCGCACAGCGCGGACATGCGCCACGTTGCCCGCCGGTTGCGCTTCTGCGCCTTGAAAAATGTTTCCGGATTGAGCGGGACAAAGCTCCGCGCTGCGCCGGGGGCATTCGTGGGGTCCATGAGGGCTTGAGATTAGCACCAGGGCAAGGCCCAGGCAACTTCCATGCCGATCGACCCGGACCAGGTCTTCCGCGATCAACGGACTTCGGGATAAAGTGGTACCAGCACTATTTGCGCATTGTAAGGGTCTGATTTCATGCGGAAGTTATTGCCGTTGATCGCACTGCCGTTTCTGATTGCATCTGCCGTGGCGCAGTCGCCGAGTCCATCGCCTTCT
>JBGPZS010000545.1:0-2783 GCA_041493865.1 Terriglobia bacterium | reverse complement strand
CCGCGCCTGGCTGGTGCAGCAAAAGAACTCTCTGTCCGGGTTCGCCGCTCCGTTGCAACACTGAGGCGATCGCGCGCGCTCTCTCGTCTAATTGCGCATAGGAAAGAGGGTCAAGGTCGTTTTCGGGATTATTGTCGCGCAAAAAAAGGAACCCTGTCTGTCGCGGCTGCGCCGTGGCGCGATGACGGAGCAGAGCGACAAAACTCCGGAACTCCGTCGGCGGACGGAGCTTCCGTGATGCACCCAAAGCTTCTTGCAGCCGTTCAGGCATGAGCAACCTTCATGTCCTTAATGCCGTTTGCCGGCGGACCCACACGTTCAAACTTTCCCAGTGCGAAGCCGTGCTTTTGCGCTGCCTGGAGTGCCCAGTTGATTCCTTCCGTTTTGATCGGGCCGAACGATACGGAATCCGTCACGCCTTCAAGCCCCATCAGGAGCGTCTCCGCCATACAGGCAAAAGCAAATCCCGGTTCCAGGTCCAAACCAGCAATCACAAAATCTTCATTGCGCGGCAGGCGGACCAGCCCTCCGCGTATTACGGTGGTTAACGGCCGCCCAAAGGAGACATCCGTGCTCACATCGGCGGGCACCGCTACATCGCATACAACCACCGCCTCGTCCGAGAGATGCTCCGCGCAGATCAGCGGTTCCGGGCTGTTCGATGCGGCAGCGATCAGGTTACATTTGCGCAGGGCATGCAAGTCTTCCGTGACCTCAAGCCTGGTGGTGACACGGCCAATTTCTTCCACCATGCTCTTGACTCGCGGCGACTGCGGGTCCCGCACAATCAAGAGCGTGCTTTCAACCTGCGGCGCCATCATCAGGGCCAGGGTCGCGCCGATGTTGCCGGTGGCTCCAAGCACGGCGAGCCGGGATTTTCGCAGCTCGATTCCGCTATCACGCGCCGCCTGCTTCATCGCCTCGATCGCCATGCCCACCGTGAGAGAATTACCTGATGTCAGAATGGTCCCCGGCGTTTTGATTCGCTTGCAGTTGCCTGACAGGATGGATGTGTAGGCGCCCAGGCCAACCACGCGGCAGCCATGGTCGCGCGCCTGCTCAACCGCGTTTTCGATCTTGTCCATCATCCACTGTGTATCGCGGGCGTAGATTCCTTCCATGATCTGCTTGGGCGTCAGGTCCAGCCCGATATAGCTCAGGTGCACTTCCTCTCCGGTGATGGATTGCACATGAAGCTGGTCGTAAATGCTGCCCTGCAGGATGCCAGACGGCTTTTCCATGAACTCAAGCAGGTGGGGCGCCAGCGCGATCAACGACGCGTCCCACAGGATCGCGTGCTCCGGCTGGAGCAAATGTCCGATGAAAGCGACGCGATTGGGGGTCCGGGGCGGCTCGCGCCGGCTCAGGCGCCGCGCACTGTAGTCCACAATCGGCTTGGCCGGGCAACCCACCTGATAACCCGTAAGGTGAGGCACATCCGCGGCTTCGAGCGCTTGGCAAAACAGCTGCAGCGCATCCATAAAGTGGTCCAGCTCTTTCCGCTCGACATAAGCGGAAGGTTGCAGCCGCAGAGTAAAGCGTTCACTCAATGTAGGCGCAATGCGGATACAGTGAACATTCAGGAAATAGGCCGCCGCCAGATAACCGAGGTATTCCTGCTGGCAAAGCATCCGGATCGCGTTGGACGGAGAATCCGAAAGATCGTGCAGTTCAAACCCAAGCATGAGCCCGCGGCCACGCACATCTTTGATAATTGCCGGGAAGCGCGTCTGCATTTCTTTCAGGCGCTTGGTGAGATATTTACCGGTTTCCTCCGCTCGCGCGCCCAGGCCGTCACGCTCGGCAATCTCCATGGCCTTGATCGCTAGGAAACATCCGCGATCATCTTCAGCGAACGTGGAGCTGTGCTTGATGGAAAACTCTTCGATGAAACGTTCACGGCTGATCAGGAGTGCGCCAATCTTTGCCAACCCGCCACCCAGCGCCTTTGACATGCAGATGTAATCGGGGACGATCCCCATCTGCTGCGACGCCAGGAAGCTTCCCGTGCGGTAGAAGCCTGTCTGGATTTCATCGGCGACAATTGGAATGTCCGTTTCGGCCTGGATTTTTTTGAGCCAATCGACAAACGCGGCGGGGAGCGGCCTTACGCCGCCTTCGCCCAGGATCGGTTCAATGAAAATGGCGGCGACATCTTCCAGGCTGGCTTCGGCGGACTGCCAGTCTGCGGGATCATCCATGTCAAGAAAGCGGACGTTCGGGCCCATGTGCGCATACGGCTCGCGATAAGAATACGTGAACTGGATGGCGCCGGTGGTCTTGCCATGAAATGCACCGCGCACCGCCAGAAAGAGCGGCTTCTGGCGTTCCAGCGTGACATGCTTCAGCGCGGCTTCAACAGTTTCCGTGCCGCTGTTGGTGAAGATCACAAGGTAGTCGCCGGCGCGCTCGCACAGTGCTTTTGCCAGGCGCGCTGCACCAGGACGGCACGAACCCTGCGCCAGGAAAGGAACGCGCTCATCGGTGAGACGGCGCTCTTCCGCCACCAGTTCAGGATGATAATGCCCAAACAGGTTGGTCCCGAATCCACCTACCAGGTCCAGCACTTTGACCAGATGCTCTCCACGGCGCTGCCAGAGATAATCGCCTTCGGCACGCTCGTACACTGCGTCCAGGCTGAGCGACTGCAACATCTGCGCCAGCTCCGGACGGCAGTAGTGGGCATAGTCGGCAACAATATCCGGCGCCGTGCCCAGAGGAACAGGTGCTGAACCATTCTTCGAAGATTGCATCCAGTCGTTCTCCTCGCCGAGCCCAGGTTG
>JBGPZS010000085.1:0-11012 GCA_041493865.1 Terriglobia bacterium | reverse complement strand
CCCAGGGCCTTGATGCGCTTGGCGGTCGCCTGCACGGAAGACCGGATGCGTTGCATGCCTTCCAGCGTGTCGCGCACGGAGCGGTTGCCCTGCTCAGCGGCGTCCAACGCGCGGCGCGCCGCTTCAGCGCTGGCCTCAGCGTTGTTCGATACCTGCTTCATCGAGACCGTAAGCTGCTCCACGGCGGACGAAGTGTTGGTGATTTCCTGGTCCTGCTGGATGGCGCCGGTGGACATCTCTTCCGACGCGATCAGGATCTCATTGGCGCTCGACTGCACATCAATGGCGGCCTTGCGCACGCGCTCCAGCACCTTGGCGAAGTTATCCAGCATGTAGTTGACGGAGTCCACCACGTTGCCCAGCGCGTCATTGCTCACGCGCCCGCGCAGCGTCAGGTCACCGCGGGCAATCTGGCTCACGATGGTCAGGAACTCGGTCACGCTCTTCTGCAGGTTCTCCTGCGCTTCCTGGTTGAAGATGGCGCGGGAAGAACTCTCGGCGGCGCGGTTCAACTGCTCGGCGATGAAGCCGAAGTCGTCAGCCGAATCAACCGTGGCGCGCGTGCGGTAGTCGCCCTGGGCAAAGCGTTCGGCAAAATCCGAGACGCGTTTCACCGGGATCAACACGCGGTTGTTGATGGTGACGAAGTTATATAGCCCGATAGCCGCCACGATCACAAAAGCGCCCACGAGTTTCATGCCTGCGCCCCCAGGGAGCGCGCCCAGGTCGGTGATTGACAGACCACCGGAATGCGCGCCTGCGCCGTAGGCCAGCAACAGGACCACGAGCAGGGCGACCACGTCGACAATCACCATCGTCCACAGGGTCGAGTTCAAACGACCTTTCATAAACTTCCTCCAACAAAATCGTTACTTCCAGGACGTACTCACAATCTCAAATGCCCAATCTCAAATGACCGGGACGGGGAACGTCTCAGTCAATTTCTTCAAATTCAAGGCCAGCGCCATCCGGTCCTCATGCCGCAACATGCCGCAGCAGTGCGGCATCTCGCGCGGCGCTTCGTCCACCAGCAGCGGTTCTGAGGTGCTGCACGTGCCGATGACCTCGTCCGCCGCAATGCCGATACGCAGATCGTCGCGGTCGCCTTCGCCCTTCAGGCTGGCCACCACCACATGCCGCGGCAGCAGGTCAGGGCGGCGGCCCTCCGTCAGCGCAATATCCACCACCGGCACAATCGATCCGCGCAGGTTGAAGATACCCATCAGGAACATTGGGGCCAGCGGGACCTTGGTCAAATTTGGCCACTCCACAACTTCCTCCACGTCGAGCACGGAGAAACAGAAACGTTCGCGTCCCGCGCGAAAGAGGCAGTACTGTCTCTCAGGTTCCGCCTGAGGCAGCAGTTCAAGCTGCTCAGCTTCAGGCGATAGCGGTTCGAGTTGTTGTTGCTCTTCCGGCATTTTTCAGAACCCAAAAACTATTCAAAAATCAGTTCCCTCGCTACGCTCGGGATTTCAGAAAAACGGCTTCACTGCGTCTACTATCAACTTTTTCCCACCAGTCCGCGCACCGCTACCAAGAGCTCTTCGTTGGTAAACGGCTTCACCACATAACCGTCAGCACCCTGCTGTTTGGCCCAGAACTTGTCACTCTCAGTGTTCTTGGAACTCACCATGACCACCGGAATGCGGGCATAGTCAGCATTGCCCTTGAGCTCGCGGCAGGCCTGGAAGCCGTTGCGCTGGGGCATCACCACGTCCAGCAGGATCAAGTTCGGGCGTTCCATGTCGATCATCTGCTCCAGGCGCATGGGGTCGTGTACGGGTACTGACATGTAACCGGCACGATCCAGAACCGACTGCATCAGTCTGACCTCTGCAGGTGAATCATCGACAATGAGAATCTTCGTCAAACAGGCAGACCCCTAGCTTTTGTATCCATATAGGTACAGCAATTGCGCAGCCAAGCTTTGGCGCCGAGAGATGAATCTCGACCAACAACTAAGTCTTTCTAAATCATTGTTTTAGATATTATTTGGATCAGGGTTCACTGGACGATGGAGGGAGAGTGAGACAGCTTTTCTGTCTCATCCTGAGACGAATTCTCAGCAGTTCGGCTTTCCGCGGCCACCGATGAGAAGCGCTGCATGATCTCATGCATATGCAAAGCCATCTCATGGATGGTTTGCAGTTGATCGCGGGCAGGCTCCGGAAGGGCCTCCGCGTCGAGCAAAAGCAGTTCAGCATTGCCCAGGACGGAGGTCAGCGAATTGTTCAGGTCGTGGCGGCTCTCAAGCATGTAGCGGCCCAGTGCGGCCCCGCGAGAGCTGGCCAGCGCCGCTCTTTCCGCGCGGCGGACGCGCGCGGAAAGGTCCACGCGCTTCAGGCATTCCGTGGCCAGTAACAACAGCGAATCAAGCCATGCCTGGTGATATTGCATCACATGCACGCGCGGGTGCCCAGCCTTGACCGCCCTGACTTCAGCGGCGTTTTCGACCAAACAGATCACAGGACAGTCACCGGCTTCCACCATCTTCAGCGCTGATGCCAGGCGCTTGCGCACACCGCCAACAATCGCCAGATCAAAGCTGCCTTCCCCGATCGAGGTCAATAAACCGGTGCTCATCACGGTGATGCCGGGCAGGCCACGCTCCGCCTGCCAGCGTGCCATGAGGTCGCGGGCGAAGCCGGCATCGTCGGCGATCAGGACCACATGAGAATCGCGCACCGGACCTACGTCACCCAGCCACTTTCTCGCCCTCGGCAAGCAATGACAAGAGGCGCTTGGTGGTGGCGGCCAGGTTTACCGCCGCGTCGATGTTTTTGGCCTCTTTCGCGGCTTCAACGTGGGCTTTCATCTCTTCCATCTGTCCGCGGGCGATATCCAGGGCCGCGGTAAGGTCGGTGGGCTCGTTCTTTTTGTGGCGCTCCATGCAGACGTGCAGGATGGTGCGGGCCGCAACCGTGCGCTGTAACGCTTTGGCGGTTTCATCGCTCTGCACAAAAGCCTGCGCTTCCCAGGTGGCGATCAACAGCTTGCATCCGCCCAGAACAATGGCAGAGACGGCGGGAGAATTCTTTGCCGGCACGGCCTGTAACTGCTCCGTGATGTCCGCCACGCAACGCACCAGGTAGTTCTCTTCTTCAGCTTGTACTTCCGCGCTGGGTTCCGAAAGGCCGGCCGCGCCGTGGGCAGGCCGGGAAATCAGATCGGACGGACCGGGCTCTGGCGGCTTGTTCAGTCGCGCTGGCTCAGCGGTCTGGATTTTTTCCTCGGCGAGAACGGGCGACACTTTCTCCTCCGGCCCTGATGCGGCCGGGACGGCCTTGAGGTTCTCCTCGGGCTTCAGATGTACAGGTTCAGGTCTCTGCGCTTCCACCGGGACCGCAGTCACTACCGCAGCTTGAACTGGTTCTGGCGACGGTACGGGCGCCGGGGTCTGGGCGGGAGCGTTATCTCTGGCGCTCTCCAGAGTGCGCTGCAAAGCATGGCGCAAAAGGATCAGTTGCAGGAAGGACGAGCCGCCTGAATAGGGAGCGCGGAATGGTGTTTTCCACTGGTGCACCACGTGCCGCACCTGTTCGAGCGATTCGCTTTCCGTCAGGCCTGCGTCGCGGCAATCCACGCTGGCAAAGCCCAGCCGCTCCAGTTCATTCACCGCTTCACGGATGGCATGCAGGTCAAGATGCATGGCGTGGAAGAAGGCGCGCCGCGCCAGGAAATTAAAACGCGTAAAGGCAACAAGAAATCCCGGCTCAAAATACTCGTCACCCACGGCCAGCTTCATCTCGCGCACTTCCTGCAGCGCGCCGGAATTTTGCAGCTCTTCCAGGCTATGGGATTCATTCAGTTTGCGCAGCTTTTCGTCGAGACTTGGCGCCCAATCCGGGAAACTCTCAGGGGCCTTCCCCATGGCGGGTTCAAGCACGTGGGCCACTTCACTCAGAGCGGTTTCCGCCAGGCCATGGGGCGCGCAGTGGGCGAAGTATTGCACCAGCAGAAAATCAATCTTGTCTTTGTCGGCCTCGCTCTTCTGCTTCTTCTCCAGATGGCGGGCGATGAGGTAACGCAGGTTCTCTTCGTTCTGCAGGCTGGTGCTTTGCAGCAACTGCCGCAACTGCCACACCTGTATGTGCGCATCAATCTGCTCGAACCATTCGAGCACGCGTTCCCTGACCTCTGTTTCGGGGCGGTCTACCGGGTCTTCCAAGTCACGGCAGGGGGGCATGCCGAGTTCGAACGTGCGGTCCAGTTCGGCATAGACGGTATACAGCCGCCGCGCGACGCGCCAGAATTCCGCAACTTCACCTAAGTTGAGCGTAGCTGTTGTTGTCATTTTTGCGAAAACCGCTTAAGAATTTTAATTGAGCGATCTTCAGCTCCTGCATCTGGCCGCTTACGCGACAAACCGCCAGATCCGTCATGCCTTAATGACCCAGTTCGTTACCTCTTCCATAAATCTGGCGGCGATGGCCATCTTGCCATTGTGAAGGTGCATGGCCACGATCTTCGCCGCAACATCAAGCGACCCGTCCGCGTTGCGCACGCGCACGGTATCGTCAAAGTCCAACGCCAGCCCGGAAACAAACAAGATTTCCGCCGGCGTGCCGAACTCGATTACAGTCTGCTCCGTCGACCCTTCTGTTACAGAGTTTCCCTTACATACCAGCACTGGGATCCGTACTGGCACACCGTCGGGAAAAAATCTTGCCAACTCGGTCACGCACTCTGTTCCGTCGCCCGGTTCCGGCCCGTCGAACACTTTCCCCATGGCCTCGAACTACTCCTGTGTCTTTCAAAACTTAGCTGAAACACTTAGAGCAAGACCCAGGCCAAACCTCAAACTAACTAAGCTATTGATTCGGAAGATGCAAAATGCTTCATAGTGCAGCATGACAGTCAAAATTTGTCTCAGGATGACACAACGTCTCAGACGCTTGTCTCACGAGGCAGCCGATGCGCCCTTACTGTTGCCGATGTTGTATCGCTTGAGTTTCCGATAAAGCGTGGCGCGACTGATCCCGAGCATCTTTCTGGCCCGCGCCTTGTCGCCCTGGACTTGCTCGAAAACCCGCTGAATCGTGTCGCGTTCCAGTTCTTCCAGGTCAGTATTTGAAACTTCCGGCGCGTCCCGGGTATGCGCCGATTCTGCGAATAGTTGTTCCCCTTGCTGCCGCAGAGACGGAGGCAGGTCAGGAACGTCGATGGTTTCCTGGCTGCCAAGGGCCACGGCCCGCTCAATGCAGTTTTCCAGCTCACGCACGTTGCCCGGCCAGTCATATTGCAGCATGACCTTCATGGCAGCCGGAGAGATCATGATCGCCTGGTCGGGAACAAACTTATCCAGAAAATAGTGGACCAGAGGAGGAACGTCAGACCTTCTTTCCCGCAGCGGCGGCAGATGCAAGGTCACCACGTTCAGGCGGAAATAGAGGTCCTTGCGGAATTTGCCCTCTTTTTGCGCCGCTTCCAGGTCGCGATTGGTGGCCGCAATCACCCGCACGTCGACTTTGACCTTCTGATTGCTGCCGACCGGGCGTACTTCCTTCTCCTGCAACACGCGCAGCAGTTTGGCTTGCAGTTCCTGAGAGAGTTCGCCGATCTCGTCAAGAAAAATGGTGCCCCCGTTCGCCGACTGAAACAGGCCGTCCTTGGAGCGGATGGCGCCGGTGAACGCGCCTTTTTCATAGCCGAACAATTCGCTTTCGATCAACGTTGGAACCAGCGAACCGCAGTCCACCGCAACGAAGGGCCGCTTGGAGAGCAGGCCGCGATAGTGGATGGCCCGCGCCACCAGCTCTTTGCCGGTCCCGCTCTCACCGGTGATCAGCACCGGCGTGCGCGTATCTTTCAGGCGGGCGACCATGCGCAACACGTCCTGGATCTTGTGCGAAGAGCCCACGATGCCGCTGAGCTCCATCTCCGCGCTGACGCGATCGCGCAAAAACTGGTTCTCCGCAACCAGGTTCACCTTTTCCGCCATGCGCTGCAGCAATTGCTTGAGCTCCTCAATGCGGAAAGGCTTGGTGATGTAGTCATAGGCCCCAAGTTTCATGGCCTGCACCGCGGTCTCAATGGAGGCGTGGCCGGTCATGATGGCGACCTCCGTCCGGGGCAGCAACTGTTTCACGCGCGGCAGAAATTCCAGGCCAGACATGTTGGGCATCATCAGGTCGGCAAGAATGATATCGGGCGAATCGCTCTCCAGTTGGGCCAGGGCGGTTTCCGCGCTCTCCGCCTCCACGCAGCGAAATCCCACAGACGCGCCCACGGTCATGCAGAGCTTGCGTATGCTCTGGTGGTCGTCCACGATCATGAACCGGACTTTGGCGTCGTCAGTCATTCTGCCTTGCCGAAGATCTTTTCCACAATGTTGATCAGTTCCTGCACGCGGAAGGGCTTCTCGATATACGGCACGCCGGTGCTCTGCAGCGCCTTCATGGTGTCTTCATTCACGGTATCGCCGGTGATAAACAGCATTCGCTCCCGCAGCTCAGGCCGGTTGACGACAATCCACGCATGCACGTCGGCGCCGCTGGCGCCTCCGGGAGTGCGCATATCAGAGATGATCCCGCCAAAGCGGCCCGTCTCCAATGCGCGGATTCCTTCCGCCGCGGAGTTGGCCGTGCGCAAGGCGTAGCCATTGCGTTCCAGCGCCGTGCGGATGAAATCCAGGACCGACCGCTCGTCTTCAATCAGCAGAAGCGGCAAACGATGCGCTGTGACCGCGGCGCTCATTGCTTGGCTCCCGCCGCCACCACAAGTTTCAAATCAGTCTTGGTGCGGACCGGCAGGCGCACGCTGAAGGTGGCCCCCTGCGTCTCCTGATTGTTGGCGCACAGGATCTCGCCTTCGTGTTCGCGCACGATGCCGTAACAGATGCTCAAGCCCAGCCCGGTCCCCTGTCCTACTTCCTTGGTGGTGAAAAATGGATCGAAGATGCGTTCCGGGTGTTGAATGCCTTCGCCGTTATCGCGGAACAACACCTCGACCCAGCTGCCATCCTGGATGGTTTCAATCTCGATGAGGCCGGGACGTCCGGCGGACTGCACGGCGTCATAAGCATTGTTCAGGATATTGAGGAAGACCTGCTGCAGCTGGTGCGAATCGCCGATCAACTCCGGCAGGCGCTCGTCAAACTTCTCCACGATCTGCACGCCGTGGTTGGCAAAGTCATAGGAGCGCAGCGCGATGGTCTTACGCAGGATGTTGTTGATCTGGAGCGGCTGGCGCTGGGGCGGACGCTGGCGGGCAAAACTCAGCAGGTTCTGCACGATTTCCTTGGTGCGCTGCGCCTCTTCCAGGATCACCTGCAGGTCTTTGCGCGCGCTGCCCGGCACTTCAGGGTTCTCCATCAGCAGATCAGAGAATCCCATGATGGCCGTGAGCGGGTTGTTGACCTCATGCGCCACGCCGGAGACAAGCTGGCCTACGGCGGCCATTTTTTCCGTGTGCATCAGCTTGGCCTGGATCATGGATGTATCGGTGATGTCGGTCATCAGCACAACCACGCTCGAGACCTCGCCGCGATCGTCGCGCATGGGGCTCAGGTTCACGGAAAACTTGCCCTGGGTGCCGTTGCCGCGCGTGATCATCAGCTCCAGATTGTCCGATTGCAGTCCGTGCAGGCTGGCGTCGAAAGCCTCGGCAAAAGCCCTCTTGTGCGATAGAGAAATAATCCGGTCCAGCCGGTGGCCGACCAGTTCATTCTGGTTAAAGCCGCCACCCTCATAGGCGCGCTGGTTGGCATAGCTGATTAAACCGGCGGTATCGGCCACCATGATCATGGTCTGGGTGTTGTTCAGGATCTTGCTGGTGAAGTCGCGCTCGCGCTGCAATTGCGCCTGGAAATTCTTGACCTCAGTGATGTCAAGGAAAACGCCGCGGTATTGCATGATCTTGCCCTGGCCGTCTTTCACCACGAACGCGTTTTCCAGAGCGTGGATCATGGTGCTGTCACGGCGGCAGAGCGTGACTTCAAAGTTGCGGACCGCCCCGTTTTCGTTCAGCTGGCGCGTGATTTCGTCGCGCTGCTCGGCGGAGACATAAACCTGCGTCTGCAGGTCGAGCTTCAGCACCTCTTCGCGCGTCTGGTAGCCAAGCATGCGCACCAGGGCGTCATTGACTTCGATGAAGTGGCCTTCGGGCGAGGCAAAAAACACGCCTTCCTGGACGTTATCGAACAATTCGCGGTAGCGCTGCTCGGCTTCGCGGCGGTCAGTAATGTCCTTGAGCACGTGCACCGTCTGCAACCCTTCATCCAGCGCGCCGTGGATGCGCGAACTGGAGACAAGGTACGTACGCTCGAGCACAGGATGAAGGTATTCGTCAGACTCGTTTTCACCGCGGCAGAAAGGACATGGTTGCGGAGAATCGGACGTAATCGAAACCAGGGCGCGCATGCTCATCCCAATCAGCTCCGCGGGACGCACGCCGATGAATTCCGCCAGCGACCGGTTCACGCGCAACACCTCATATTGTTCATCGTGCACCACGATGAAATCTGAGATGGAGTCAAAAATTTCCGCCCACTGCCGGCTGGACTGCGTGATCCTGGTGAAGAGACGGGAGTTTTCCAACGCAACCGACGCATGCACGATCAGCGCCTGCAGCAGGTTGAGGTCGTTGGACATGAGGTCGCGGCTGATGTCAGCCAGCGCCAGGATGCCCAGAAGGTCAGCTTCCGTTCCCTCCAGCCGCACCAGGGTCAGGTTCTGCCAGCCGCAGGCGGCCATCAGTTCCGCACCCAGCGCCTGCACGCCGTTACCGGTAATCTTCAGGTCAGGATGCCGTTCCGCATACTCAGAAAATGCAGCATTCAGCTTGCGCTGCAGCTCGCGCTCCGGCCTGGGCCCGAAAAAGCCGACGCTCTCCACCTTGTTGCCCTGGGCCAGGGAGAGGATGGCAGACTTGGCGCCGATCATGCCGGCCACGCGCTCGGTGAAGTTCTTCACAAAATCCGGCAGGCGCAAGGCAGAACCAAGGTCCAGAGCCATCTCCATCAGGTCTTCGGTACGCTTGCGGTGCTGATCGGAAAGTTGCAGGTTGTGCGCCGCTTCCAGAGCGACCGTGATCTCCGCCCCCAGCACGCGGACGCGGCGAACATCGTCGGGCGAAATGCGGGCCTTGTTCTTCTTGTCCAGCAGGCCCAGCATACCGAGCGGCCGGCCATCGCTGGTCATCAAAGGCATGCCCAGGTATTGCTTCAGGTCAGACTCCCAGCGCAGTAGCTGGGCCTTCTCATGCGCGGGAAGCTGGCCTACGTCCTCACAGATGTGGGGGGTCCTGGTTTCGAGCGCGCGCCTGGCTACGGCGGAGATGTCAATCTGAAGCCGGCTGGCTGCGCCTTTGCTTGCACCCCAGCGCAAGCGGCACTCGCCTGAATCCACCAGGGCCACAAAAGCCCGGGAAAAGCCCATAAAATCGGCCGTGCGAACCACGAACCGGGGAAGAAAGTTTTCCAACTGCGACGTGGCCCCAAGCTCGGCGGAGATCTCCAGCAACTGGTCAAGGTCCTGCTTCTGCGCTGAGTAAAGGCTGGTCAGCTCGGAATTGTCCAGCGCCAGGCGGGCGATATTGCCCAACACGCTGAAAGCGGAAACATCCGTGGGGGAGAAGACGCCGCTGCGCACAACCAGCAGCACGGCCGCGGTCTGGGTGGTCACCATGGGCTGTGCCAGGCCGTGATAGATGGCCTCGCCCGCGGGCGACCGGTAGGAAAAACGGAAATCGAGCAGCTTTTTTTGCTCGATTGCCTGCGTGGCAAAAGAGCGAGCGTGGTCCAGCAGCGCTTTCTTGTCTGCTCGCTCGTCCACGGCGGTACAATCTGCTCCGGGAAAGTAGCTCTCACCATCCCGCACCATCATGCCGGCCACGGCCGCTTCAAAGATCTTTCTCGCCGATTCGGCGATGTGCTGCCGCAGGACCGAGGGTTCTCCGCCGAGAGATGGAAGCTGGACACACGCCTCAAGCACCTCTGCCATGCTGGCGGACGCCCGCGCTTGGGGCCTGGAGCGAACTTGTGGGATTTTCTGTGTCGGTCTCATTCCGTCTCAGTCATTTTTTTACGGCGAGAGCCTGAAGGTACTCTGTAATCTCATTTTGAGTCAATAAGGAATTGGCCTGCCAGAATCACAGGGACAACACCCATCAACGACCTTAAGAGACGGTCTCACATTGAGATAAAACCTTGGCAACGGACTGAAGAATGAGACAGCAGGCAAGGAGATAGCTGACTCGGCCGATCGGCCTGTCTTTGACTCCGCTTCGTAAGCTATTGATTTATTTACATTTCAAAAGCTATCAGATGCCGAAAGTACTACTCCCACTCGCTGGTGGCCATGACATTGCTTTTAACCATCCGCTTTCATTCCCTTGCGGGGGCAAGCTGTGTCTTGTGGGGGGTTGCACCAAATATTTGTTACACCAGCGCAGGCTTTGACCCTGTGCAGGCTCAGGATCCAGGGATTTCGGTAACACAAGTTCCGACGTGAAAGAGAACACGAGCCGTATCGATAGGCGAAGCGGCACGTAGAGGTTCGAAACATGCGTATCAGCAAAACAATTGGCGGCAAGCTCTATATGGGCTTTGGCCTGATCATGGCAATCGTGGTCGGCGCGTTCATCGTGAACTGGATAGCGGTCCGGCATGAGCAGACCACCCGGGCGCTCTATAAGAAGTCCATCACGATGGTGGAAAACCTGTCCAAACTGGACAGGGCGCGGAACCAGAACCGTCTCTTTCTGCGAAACTTCCTCCTCAACGGCGACCGTCGTGAATCGGACGCCCTTGCCCGCGGCCAGAGCGACGTGGAGGCCCTGATCAACGACATCAAGGAAAGCGGCACGACACTGGGAGACGCCACCCGGGCGCGGCAGTTGCTGGACCAATTGTCGGAAGCGGAACGAGATTGGGGCAGGCTCTTCGCCGCTCCCCTGATGGAAAAGCGCCGCCAGGTGGATACCGGCAGCGCGACCGTGGCGGAATTGCAAATCGCTTATCTACAGGCCACGCCAACCCCGGAACAGAAACAGCGAGAGGAGCAGCCGAT
>JBGPZS010000232.1:0-6384 GCA_041493865.1 Terriglobia bacterium | reverse complement strand
CCAAAGTTGGGTTGGATGGTGGTCTGGTTGAACGTGCGCGGATCAAAGACGCCGAGCTGGAGTCCTGAAGCCAGCTGGGCACGGACATTGGGTCCCGTGGGGACCGCCGGCAACGGTTGGGCGCCTGCAACGGCGCCTGCAGTGCTCTGCAGAAAAACTGCGGGAGCCGAAGTGGCCACGTTGAGATAAATGTTGTAGTACGGCGGATCGTAGAGATAACGGTAACCGCCGCGGATTACGGTTTTGCCATTGCCGGTAAGCTTTCCACCGCCCAGCGGGGACCAGGCAAAGCCGATGCTAGGACCAACAGCGTTCTTGACCGTGGGAATTTTCGGGTCAGTCCGCACCGAGAGCGGCAATGAGGTATTCCAGAAAGCCGTAGCAGGATTGATCTCGCGCTGTGTGGTGAGCTCATTGAACAGGTTCGCGGGCTGGCCATAGTAGGTCCAGGTCACGCCCAGGTTAAGAGTCAGGCCCTGCCGGATCCTCCAGTCATCGCCCACGTAGAGAAACGTGTCGTACTCGCGGAAATCGAGCTGTGAGCGCCCTTCGGCCAGGCGAAGACGGTCGGGAGTGTTGGCAAAATAATTGTCCCAATCGAGGAAGCGGAACTGCCCGTTGATGTTGGGCAGGAAGATATTGGGCGAGCGCTGATAGGTCCAGTTCACACCAGCCTTTATCTGATGCTTGCCCGCCACGTAGTTCCAGTTATCTTGCGCCTGCCAGGTGTTGACAATGCGCTGCTGAGGAAGGTTGGTGGCCGGGCCGTAGCCGAGGTTGGCGTTGGGGTTATTGAATGTCACGTTGGTCACGCCCGTATCCAGTTGGCTGGTGGGAGGGAGCGTGTTGCCGATGGTGTTACCGCCAAAGTCAACATTCAGGCGGCCGAAGGAAACGCGCGCTTCATTCACCATGTGCGAGCCGAAGTTGTGGGTCCAACTGGCGAGCACAGCCTGGCCCAATGCCGGCTCGTTAAATGGATATCCGGCAACGGCGCCGTTTGCGCCATCGTCGAGGTTAAAGAAGGTGTTGCGGTTGTAGATATAACGTCCTACTAGCGTATCGCTCCCAAGTTGCAAGTCGGTGCGCACATAGAAATCGTAAATGTGGTCGGGGGTGGAGAGGACGCGGACCACATTGCCAAAGGGTACGGCCGGACAGGCAACGGCGCCGGTGACCGGGTTCAGAACATCAACGGCCTGCACATTCGTGGCAACCGGGCTTCCGCCCTTGACGCCAAAGGGACCGAAGTTGGTCAGGGCGGACACTGCCTGCGAACTGGCCCCGGCTGGGAAACAGCCGGCGAGAGCGGCCAAACCAGCGGGCGTAGGGGTAACACCACTACTTGCAAATGGATTGTTGGTGCTGACGATCTCCTGGTTGAAACCACCCGACATAAAGAGTTTGTTCTTGACCCACGGACCACCTATCTGAAACCCGGTAAACTCGTCGTTCATGCGGGGTGGTTTGGTGAGCGGCTGCCCTGCGGCATCGGTATCAAAATTTTTCTGGAAATTGGTCATGGCGTTGAAAACCGAGTTGTTTTCGCTGCCGTAGACGGCTCCATGCCAGGCATTGCCGCCGCCTTTGGTAATAATGTTGACCACTGAGCCGGCATTGCGTCCGTACTCAGGGCCAAACTGGTTGGTGACTAGGACATATTGGCTGACCCATTCGGCATCGGTAACAAAGACACCCGGGCCGGCCACGCTATTGTCATTATTGTTCTGGCCGTCAATCTGCTGGTCGTTGTTGCGGCCGCGGAGGCCGTTGACGCTGAATCCTGTACCGCCGTTCAGATTGGAGAAGTTATTGTCGCGGCTGGGACTGACGCCGGGAACAAACAGCGCCAGGTTGTCCAGTCCTTCATTCTCCTGCACGCCGGCAAAAGTGGTGATGGCCGCCCCGGTGAACGTATTGGTCACCTGGGACTGGTTGGTTTCAATCAGCGGCGCTTCCGCCGTGACCTCTACCGTGGTGGTGGCTTCGCCGACGGTAAGCTTGATGATGGCGACACTGCTATTACTGCCTGCCGTCACTAGTATTCCGTTTTGTACGGCGGTTTGAAATCCAGAGGCGCTGACCTCGACCTTGTATTCGCCGGTCGGAATAAGGTTCAAGCGGAAAAGACCCGCACTGTCGGTTGTGGTTTTCAATACGACACCTGTGTGGTTGTCGGTTGCTTTTACCGTGGCGCCGGGGATGACTGCATTATTCGGATCGACCACTGTCCCAGAAATTGAGCCTTTCAGGACCTGACCCATTGCTGCAACGCAACCGATGAGTGCCGTAAAGACTATGAGTTGAAATACCCTGGTTCGCATTTGTGAATCTCCCATGAATCGAAATAGAAAACCTTGCCGGCCGCCCTTGCCAAAGCGACGGCATTCCCTTCGATAAAAGATTTGCGAGCATATGTGAACCCAGCAGCCGGGCGATCTTCTTGTGGTCGGCGCAAGCGCGGCCGAATCCGGAAGTCAGCCTCTCATCCCTGCATGGGAACCTGGTTATGATTGAGGAATGGTGACGATTTTTCTGGTGGACCAGGCGCAATCGGAAAAGGCCGGGGAAGATTTCAGGCCTTGGTAAAAGAGGTTTGTTCGACGCTCCATCCAGACGAAAACTATCCAGACGAAAAACCTGGCTGTGATGTGACAACATCACCATTTTCGTCTAGATGCCTGCAGAAACTCTGGGGAGGCCCACTGGAGCGAGCAGCTGCCGCGCAACACTGATAGTCGTTTGAACGCCAGTTAAAAGTGGGACGAAGTGCTAGAAAATCATGCCTTACCGCGGACTAGTAAGTTGGCTGCGCCAGTATTAAGGTTGTGAAAATCAAGGCTGGTCAGAGCGCAAATACAATCTGAGAAGCTGCATTACAGAATAACTTCAACCTGGCGGGCTCACCGTACCCGCCACCGTGGTGATGACATGTGTCAGCGCGTCCACTCGACGAATGCGGTTGTTCCCATAGTCCGCGATGTAGAATCTTTACACCTTGCCCGCTAGAGATTTTTCAGCAAACCACAAGATGCGGGGTTGATCAGAAGCCCGCAACCAACGAATTGTAACCCCTCTGAAAGCAAGGCGGGGTTTGCGCACCCGGGGCTCGGAAACTATTGCTTTTTGTACCTATCAATGTTAGATTAAGTCGTTTATTTACACTGATTTATGCTTGTTCCGAGCGATCACAAAGGATCTGGACCTATGGGTGGAAAAAGGGCCGTATCCGGGCCTCCAACCAGTTTGAATGGGCATTTTCAAGAGAGACATGGAAATGCGGAGAAATACTGGGTGATCTGAATCGGGTAAGTTGGGACGAGACAAGGGCCGCCAGAAGTTGCGCAGCGATTTGCGTGTCGAGGCAGTTCGCGAAGATTGCCCCGAAATAGAAGATTGCCACGAAACATCGGTCGACCATCTCAATCCCGCTAACAAATCGGGGGTAAGAGGGTCTAAAAGGGTTTTGTCCTACAAAGAGTAGTATCAGAGTCCGGGCAAACTAATCGTGCTGCCCGTTCGTAGCAAAGCTGTCCGTTCGTCGCAAGAATTCAAGGAGCAAACAAGTGACCGCAATACGCAGCATTTTGGCAGGTGTGGTTTGTTTCATGTCATTGAGCGCCGTGGCGCAGACGGCCGAGGAACTGGTGGCCAAAAACCTTCAGGCCAAGGGCGGAGTGGACAAGATTAAAGCAATCAAGTCCGTCCGGATGACTGGCAGTTTTGATGCCGGGGGTTTCAAAGCGACGGTGGGGCAGGAGAGCAAGCGTCCAGCTATGGTGCGGGAAACGTTTTCCGTTCAGGGAATGACTCAGGTGCAGGCTTACGACGGCTCCAGCGGATGGCAGATTTCCCCGTTCGGCGGGCGCAAAGATCCCGAACTGATGGGTGAAGACGACATCCGCAACCTGGCGGAGGACGCGGATTTTGATGGACCGCTGGTGGACGCACAGGCCAAAGGCAACAAGATCGAGTATTTGGGCCACGACCAGGTAGATGGCGATGACGCGTACAAGCTGAAGGTGACACTGAAAAACGGGGACATCTTCTATTACTACCTTGACCCGGACACATACATAGAGATCCAGGTGGAGAAGCAGCAATTCATCCGCGGATCAGTACGGGAAAGCGTGACGGTGATGGGATCGTACAAGCCGGTAAATGGAGTGATGTATCCCTTCTTCGTTGAGAGCGGGCCGAAGAACAATCCGGACGCGCGCGGCAAAATCACGTTCACCAAGATAGAGGCCAACGTACCGATTGACGATGGAGTGTTCAAAATGCCGGCAACACCGGCACCGGCCAAGCCGGTGACGAAATAGAAAGCGCAAGACGGCCCACTCTTAAGCTGGACGACCAGAGAGGAAATTTCATCCATGACGATTCCCCGCCTTCCCTTCCGCCACCTGCACGCGATCTCTGTTTGTACGCTGCTGTTTAGCCTGTGCGTGCTGCCTGCAGCCTCAGCGCAAGGGCCCGCGCCGGTGAAATACGATTCCGGGACCATCTCCGGACTGACGGCGAGAAATATCGGTTCCGCCACCATGGGCGGACGCGTTGCCGCGATTGATGCGGTGGACGAAAACGGCAAGATCACCGTATTTGCCGGGTCGGCCAGCGGAGGCGTGTGGAAGTCAATCAACGGCGGCACAACGTTCAAGCCGGTGTTTGACCGCGAACCGGTGCAATCGATTGGCGCGGTGACTGTTGATCCTTTGAACCACAAGATCGTCTGGGTGGGCACGGGCGAAAGCTGGACCAGGAACAGCGTCTCCATCGGCAACGGCGTGTACAAATCGACCGACGGTGGCGAGAACTGGACGAACGTAGGCCTGAAGGATTCGGAGCACATCGCGCGTATTCTTGTGGATCCGGCAGACAGCAACACCGTCTACGCGTGCGCCACCGGGCATTTGTGGAATGACAACGATGAGCGTGGAGTCTACAAGACCACCGACGGCGGCACCACCTGGAAGAAAGCCCTGGCCGGCGCCAATGCCTCAACCGGATGCGCCATGCTGGCAACGAACCCGCAGGAGCCAAAGACAATCTACGCGTCCATGTGGGACTTCCGGCGCCAGGGGTGGACGTTCCGCTCTGGCGGGCCGGGCAGCGGACTGTTCAAGACGACAGACGGCGGCGAGCACTGGACTGAGATCAGCCCTGCCAACAGCCAGGGCTTGCCGGAAAAACCATACGGAAGAATTGCGCTGGCGGTGGCGCCCTCCAAACCAAACGTGGTTTACGCCATGATCGAATCGAAGCAGAGCGCGCTGTACCGCTCAGACGACGCGGGCAAGAGCTGGAAAAAACTGGATGCCAGCCAGTACATGGTGTGGCGTCCATTTTATTTTGCCAACCTGATTGTTGATCCCAAGAATGAGAACAAGCTATTCAAGACCGACCTGGTGCTGCTGGTGAGCGTGGATGGCGGGCGCAGCTTCAGTTCCACGGCCAACGGCCATGGCGACTATCACGCGGTGTGGATTGATCCGAGCAATACCAACCAGATTTATGCCGGTGACGATGGCGGCTTCTGGACCAGCGTGGATGGTGGGACCCGCTGGGCCCGCGCCTGGAACCTGCCGGCAGCGCAGTTCTATCACGTGAGCGTGGACAACGCGGACCCGTACCACGTCTATGGCGGGTTGCAGGACAACAGCGTGTGGGTGGGTGATTCATCGTATCCGGGAGGCGTCAGCAATTCGCGCTGGGAGAATGTCTACGGCGGTGACGGGTTCTGGGTGTTTGAAGACCCGGCCGATCCAGACTACATCTACGCGGAATCACAGGGTGGTGAGATCGGCAGGATCAACCGCCACACCCTGAGCGGCCGCAACATCAAGCCGCAACCGCAATACAACGAGAAGAAGCTGCACTTCAACTGGAACACGCCGATCCATCTCAGCCCGAATGAAAAAGGCACCATCTATATCGGCGCGCAGTTCCTCTTCCGCTCGCGCGATCACGGCCAGTCATGGGAGCGTATCTCGCCGGACCTTTCCACCAACGATCCGGAGAAGCAGAAGCAGGAAGAGTCCGGCGGCATTACCGTGGACAACTCCGCGGCGGAGATGCATACCTCAATTTATTCGATCAGCGAGTCGCCGAAAAACGGCCAGTTGATCTGGGCGGGCACAGACGACGGCAATCTGCAGGTCACGAGGGACGGCGGTAAGTCCTGGAATCACTCACAGGTACGGCGTATGCTGACGAACCCGATCTACACCGGCAAGCAGCGATGGAAGATCGATCGCCCGCATGTGATCTCGGGCTATTCCACGCCGACCGTCTATCACCCGAAGTCGGGCGGCACGCAGATTCTCATTCCTGAATCGTTTCAACTCACCGCCTACAACGTGGCCGACGGCAAGAAGGTGTGGT
>JBGPZS010000009.1:0-21284 GCA_041493865.1 Terriglobia bacterium | reverse complement strand
TCTTGAGTGGCCGGCGCTGGCAGCGTCTCTGTTGCCAGCCGCTGCAACGCCAGTGATTTCGCTGTTATCACATCCTGCACCGGGCAAGCCAGCAAGGTTGAGCACTCCCGCAAGGAATATCCTTCCAGGACGGCCATCACAAAAACAAATCTTTCGAACGGTTCCCATGCCGCTACATTGGCAGCAGAGTTCTCCGGGCCGCTCCCGTTGTGCGCGTTCAGGGCCGTGGTCTCATCAACGATTCCACTCCTGGGCGGCGCTGGTGCAATTATCTTGATTGCATTCTGAATGATGGCGCGCTTGCTCCACGCGCGCGCCCACTGCCGGAAAACTGGGTTCCCGCGGATGCTCTCCTCCAGGCCGGCAACAAAACACTGTTCCGCCCTGGTCTGGTCCGCTGTCAATAGAAACGCCAGCCGGTGCAGCCCTACCATGTCTTCAGTGAAAATCTGCTGAAAGTCCTTGCAGGTTGCGTATTCAGTTGCACGTTCACGGGCACGCTGTTTGCTTTTACGGCGAAACATCTAAAAAATCTCCTGCCTGGTCAATGTACGTAAAAAACGGGCAAACGGTTTTATCTGCTTCCAATGATTTATATGACTGTTAGACACGCTCGATGTTAACCAGGTTTCAAAATTTTATTCCTTAGAAGCGCTTTCGGCACGACCCTCGGCCGTGACGGAGCATCGCCATCAGGTATCACCTGAGAAAATTCGCATGGCCAGACGATGTTCGCTGATGGGTCCGGCTTTACTGCGCCAACCGCTCTGCAATCTATTTCAGCTCGTTGTTGATCAGGTTGGCCAGACGCTGGCCCGCCAGCGCCACACGCTCGGCTGCAATTTTTTGCGCTTTGTCCTTGTATGTCTGGGTGATGGTGAACGGGCCATCGCCGGCGCTGATCGGACCTGAATACACAAACGTCTCAGCGATATCAAAGCTCTCGTTGATCCAATCCGCCGCGTCGGCTTTCTTGGCCAGGACCGGATCCGCAGCAGCCAGGGTCTTTCCATATACGATGGCGTCGGCGGGTTTGGAACTGTCACCGGGCAAGCCATCCCAGAAAGCGTGCAGTTCCTTGCTTGGGTCGGTCAGCTTGACGCTGTTGCCGCCACTGTCGCCCTGGAGATCAGCCGAGCTGATGCGGGTGGAGGAATGGAGCGGTTGGTGCACATCGCCCACCAGGTGCAGCAGCCAGACCAGATCGTAAGATTTGAGCGTGTCAGGCTTGTTCGATGCCAGGGTCTTGCGGAGGATGGCAATCTCGGTTCCTGCGTTCGGGTTAGGAATCGGCGGCAGGGGTGTCGTTCCGTCCTGAGTAAAAGGGGTATCGACAAAGTGCCAGTATTTATGCCGATTATGGTCGCTGTACCCTTTGTTCTGCGATGCCGAAGGTCCGCTGGGGGGCCGGTTGCCGCCTGCAGGGCCGTCATTGACGTACTTAGCGTCACTCTTGATTTGGTCCGGCCACGTGGCTGCAATCATGAACAACATCAAATTCCGCTGGTTTGCAGGAGTGCCGGCGGGAATCAGGGCTTTCCATTTTGTGTTGTAGTACGGGTTCTTCTTCAGCAGGGTGGCCACGCGAACTTTCTTCTCTGGCGTAAGCTGCTGGTAAGCCACGTAAGCCACCGCCATGTGGCCAAAACTGAACCACGCATGGGAGGTAGAGCTGAAAAGAACAAGGCACAGTGTAGCGGCAATGAGTTGACGCAGCTTCGACATTAAGACTCCTTCATGGCACACCGAATGGATGCTTGGCTTCGGAAAGCCTGTTATATAAGTAGTGATGGAATCGGTTTCAGCGTTTCATAGAATCGGTAAGAAAGCGGCAGTCAGCGGCCGGAAAGGTTCAGCAGAACGAAGGTCAGGATGATTTTCCGCGCCACGATAGCCGGTACGTGCTGTTTCGCGCGCCAGGATGACCCTGTGTACCCAGTTCGCGCTCAGTTCCGCCGGCAGATCAAAGATGAAGCGTCAGCCCGCAGATCAGGAAATAGGCGAAGACCAGCGGCGCCGCAAGCAGGGCCGCGCGGGGCAGAGGATCTACGTTAGCGGGCTTCTGATTGAACGCAGAGACCAGGCAGGCTGGCATAACACTTGGTAAGACCCCTGGCTTCGAGCATAAAGCTGCCTCACAAGAGCCATCTTGAATAAGACACCGCGCACAAGTTCCGGGTTCCTGAATTTGCCGTCAAATAATCCTGCGCCGCCCGCGTGAACTTGGGCTAGAATTCGAGTGTAGGCTCTATTCAAGAATACTACATATAAAGAATACTACATAGGGTAGCACACGGAACATGGAAGCTGCGGTAAGAATCTCCCACACGTCGGCGCTGATCCTGCAGACCATCCGGTCAGGATACATCTACGGATTTGACATTATGGAAGTCACGGGGCTGCCGAGCGGCACCATTTATCCCGCGCTACGCCGCCTGGAGAAAGATTCCCTGGTGCGCGGCGACTGGGAAGACAGCAAGGTCGCGTTTCGCCAGGACCGCCCGCCCCGGCGCTATTACAAGCTCACACGCCAGGGCAAGGACGCGCTGGCCGGCGCGGTAGAGCGCTATCCCTTGCTGGCCCGGCTGGCGCCTGAAGAGAAACCGATGCGCCGATAGCGAGAATGCTGTGCAGCCTCATCCTCAAATTCGTGCCCTGGTCTGGCAATGTAAGTTCCTCTTGCGCGCAGCCAGTCTGCTGGTCCCAAAAACGCAGCGTGCCGAATGGTACCGGGAGTGGTATGGAGAGGTCTGGCACTGGCTCCACTTCCTGGCTGAGTCCGGGCGGCTGAATTCGCAAACCTCCATGGAGCTGGCACGGCACTGCTGGGGCGCGTTTCCTGACGCGGCATGGCATCGCTTCAGCCAGAAGAAAGTCGTTCGCGCTTTTGAAGATGTCCCGCGTACCGCGCGCTTCTGTCTTGGCGCGATCTTTGGCGTACTGGCCTTCCTGGTGCTTGTAACCGGGTTGGCGCCCACCATCCGTTCGGGATTCAAGCCACTGCCATTTCGCCAGCCAGATCGTCTGGCGTATCTTTCCCTGCGCGGAGGCTTCCTCAAGCACGACGAAGAAGTTCTGTTCCGTGCCGCCGGACAATGGGCGAACCGGAGCAAGACCGCGGAGATGGTGGCCTCGTACTCCTGGCATCCGGTGGCGCTGATCTTTCCGAACGACGTTGTGCACGACGACATTAGCGCGCGGGTTTCACCGAACTTCTTTGAGTTGCTGGGCAGTAAGCCTCTCCTGGGCAGGGTGTTTGCGCCGGGCGATGAGACGGGTTGTGGGCACTGCGTGGTGATCACCCATCGTTTGTGGACCGCGCAATTCAATTCAGACCGTAACATCGTAGGATCAACCATCAGAGTAGACGGCCGTCCCGGTACCGTGATTGGCGTGCTGCCAGAGAACTTTGTATTCATCTTCCCTGAAGTGTCTGTCTGGCTGCTGCCGCACTGGGACGTACCCACCAAGAATTTTGCCGACCGCACGGGTGCTGTGTTGCGCATGGGGCCGCACGTGACCCTGGGTCAGGCAAAGCAGGAATTCGGGCGCTTCGCTGACGTTGATGGCTACGGGCAGCCGCAAATGGAATCGTTTGTTTCGCGCGCGCACCAGGGCGCCAAGCTCTACCTGTTTTTCACCGTGCTCTCACTGCTGGGCGGTATTGCGCTGGGCAGCAGCCGGCTGGGTGGCGCCAAGACGCGCAAGATCAAGCTGAGCTTTCGTCATGCATTGCGCTGGTGGGGGTTCTTCACCCTGAAAACCCTGCTGCTTTTGGCTATCTGCTTCGTTGGTTCCCTGGAACTGACGGGCAAGGTTTCCATCATGCTTACGGGCTCGGTGCATCCGCTGGTAGGGCCGTTTTCTACATGGCTTTTTCTGGTCACCGCGATGGTCGCGCTCTCCTGGTCATTGCATGACCAGGGCCGGCGCTGCCGCCTGTGCCTGAGGCGGCTGGGCAATGAGGCGTCCGTTGGGACGCCAAGTTACCTGCTGCTGGATTGGTGGGGGACAGAGCTGGTTTGCTCGGACGGCCACGGCCTGCTCCACGTGCCGGAGATGAAGTCCAGCTGGCAGGAGTTCGACCAGTGGGTCTCACTCGATGAATCGTGGAAGCCGTTGTTCGAGCATGAGGAGCCCGTACATACCCCGTGAGCCGGCGATCTTAGAAGCTGCCGTTCCCGGGGCCGTCATCGTCGTCACTGGTCATGCCGGCAAAAGGATCGTCATCATCGTTCGCTGCGCTTCCGGCCTTCTTTTTGGCTGAAGCCTGATCGCCGGGCGATTTTTCCTTCTCCTGCTCTTTCTTGTGCTGCTCGCGCAATTGTTTGAGCTGGTCTTTTTGCTCCGGAGTCAGTACGCCGAACATCTGCTGGTGTGACTGTTTCCGCAAGGCCAGCATTTTTTCTTTCCTCTGATCTTCGGTTAGCGAGCTGTCCTGGCGTATGGACATTCCCTGCTTCCGCATGTCCTTGCCAATCTGCTGGAATTGTTCCTTCTGGGCGTCAGTAAGGTTGAGCTTCTGGGCCAGCGCGGCCATATGCTGCCGCTGGCTCTGGATTCCGGCCGCGCGTGCCCGTCGTTGCTGGCCGCCGGTTTGCCCGGCTTGTGACGGGCCGCTTTGACCCTGGTCTTTGTCTTGTTGCTGCGCCTGAACGGCCAGCGGTAAAAACAATACCGATGTAAGTGTCGCAAAAAGAATGCGATGAAAGAATCGTGGCATGGTCTCCCCTCCCGCCAGATAGTAACCCGCTAGGCGGATGGAAGTTCTTTTCCTCAACTCGAAGGTAACTTTTGCATTTGTTTCGGGTTTGCTACCCTTGTTAGAAGAGTTAGAGCGGGGGATAGGCGATGAAGAAAGTTATGGTTTCGGCGGCGCTGACCTTCATGGCGCTACTGCTTTTCAGCCAAGAGCACAATCACGACCAGGGGCAACCGGCGTCCGGTGGCCAGAGCGAGTTGAACGCCACCACTGAAGCCATGGGCCGCGGCCATAGCCATGAAGAGCATGAGCACATGGCCGCCCACATGCACATGAGTGAACTGCGGAAAGCCCAGCCTGGCGATCCGGCCAAGGCGCAGCAGGTTGTGGAGCAAGCGCGGACCGCGCTGGAGAGATATCGCGATTACAAGGTCGCGCTCGATGACGGTTTCAAGATCTTCCTGCCCAATGTCCCGCAAAAGATGTATCACTTCACGAACTATCAATATGCCATCGGCGAGGCCTTCCGTTTTGATCCTACCGGCCCACCTCGCTGCTGTATGAGAAGCATGGGGACGACTACAAGCTGATTGGCGCCATGTATACCGCGCCGGTGCGCTTCAGCGAACAGCAGCTCAATGAGCGGGTCCCCCTGAGCATGGCACAGTGGCACCAGCACGTGAACATGTGCAAACCACCCAAGGGGCGCGAGATTGAAATGCTGGGCAAGAAAGCCAGGTTCGGCCTGAACGGCTCCATCACAACCCAGGAAGCCTGCGATGACGCCGGAGGCACATTCATGCCGCACGTCTTCGGCTGGATGGTGCACATGTATCCCTGGGAGAAGACGCCGGACGAAATCTGGTCCGTGGAGCGCCAACTCAAAGACAAGCCTGGTTCAGAACACCACGATCACGGCGATATGGCGGGCATGGATCACAAGCACTAGAGAGCGAAACAAACACCTTTGAAACACGGAGGAACAGAGGAAGCAGAGGATTGTTAGATTTCGCCTGCGGCTTAGAAGATTTTTACTGCAATTTGTATCATTCAGTGTCTTAGCCAAGCAGTGTCTTACCCAAGCCCCCTCCGGTTCCTCCTTTCTTCTGTGTTTCAAGGTTTTAGGTTTTTGTGCAGGCTGGGAAATTATTTGATAGTGATCGTGATCTCCCGCCCTGAAACTTCCTTCGTTGCCGGATGGCGCAGCGCCGCCACTCTGAATTCTGCTCCCGGCTCGATCAACGGCGGCTCCAGCCTATAGCCATCCGCTTCTATGGCCAGACGCGCTTTTGTGCCGAAGTACTCAGGAAACGCCACGTGTTCGCGTGCGCCGGAGCAGACATAGAGAGACAGCAGATCACAAAACTGCAAGACATCGGTGAGCAACTCCAGTTCCTCAGCGCTATGGTTTTGTTTTGCTGCGAGCTGTTTCTGCCTGATTGCTTCCTGTTCAAGAAAGCGGGCTACCTTATGCCGGTCGACATCAGCAATCTGTGCGGCGCCGTGCTCGGCGAGGCGAACGAAGTGCCGGCTCACCAAGTATCCACCCGCAGGACTGGAAGCGGCTTCAGCTATATCGATCGACTTCTCCCATGCAGCCACAAATTCGCTCACGCCGCAAGCAATGAACGATTTAGGACAGCCATGGCTGATGGACCGGCTCTGCATGATCGTCTGCGAGTCCGGGACGCCCCAACCGGCATCGTGCAACGCGATGGCGCGGGCCAGGGCAGCGTCTAATTTCGGCGTTTGCGCGTAGGTCATCCTGGTGGCGAACTCTCCGGCCAGCGCGGCGTGGGAGGGCTGGGTAATCATCCAGCAGCCGTCAAAGGTCTGCCGCTGCACCTGCTCTATTACGTTCCAGGCGGGCAAAAATTCTGTGCTGGCGGGCGGAGCCGGTTCCAGCGGACGCAAAATCATCAGCTCGGACGCCGTTTGGCGATGCGCCGCGGGACCGCCACGGCCCTGGCTGGGCCGCTGCTGGAAGGCGGCTTCTTCATTCCTTCCAATAGTTCTTTCAGAGCTGCGGCGTTGTTACGTTCAGCGTCCTTCGATGCATAGATCAGGGTAACGCGCTCGTGTTCATTCAAGAGGCCGTAGAGCGCCTGCAGATCGGCTGAAGCCTCCGGCGTGCTTAGCTCTTTGAAGTAGCGCTTCTTGAAGATGATCCAGTTGGCGTTGGAGTGGAACCACTTGCGCAGGGTCTCGGACGGGGCAAGCTCCTTCAGCCAATGATCGATGCGGGCCTTCTCCTTCTTGATGCCGCGGGGCCAAAGGCGGTCAACCAGCACACGCTGGCCGTCAGAGAGAGAGGCTTTATCGTAGGCGCGTTTGATATCAACCGGCATGGAATTAACGGCAGTACAGGTCCCCAGGGGTTTTCAAAACGCTACGCTACAGACATAATAGTCATTTGAGACGAAGAGCGTCCATTTTTCTGATGATGATTTTGGCCGGGCTGCTGTCCGGCTGCGGCAAAGATCCAGCCCAGATGAGCGATGCCGAGTTGGGCCTGAACGCGCAGCAATCGCGTGGTCACCGCGTCTACAACATCTACTGCATGAACTGCCATCCTGCTTACTCTTCCCGCGGTAACAAGGGGCCCGGCCTGAAAAAGCTCTATAAAAAAGAATATCTGCCCAGCGGGCTGACCGCCACCGATGAGCACGTAATGCAAAGCATTCTCAGCGGCCGCGGCATGATGCCCCCATTCGGCAATCAGCTAGACCAGCAGGAGTTGCAGCAGCTGATGGCGTTCCTGCACACGCTCTGAGTCACAGGACGGCTCATTGTGCTCGATGGTCAGGGATTTGGGGAAGGCGTGAATGGTGATTTTGTTCAGCCTCTGCCAGAGCTTCCTCAAACTCTTCGCCCTGCTCGTACCAAAGGCTGATATTTCGCCAAGCCACAAAACAACATGCAATAAAGATCACCGGTAGAAAGATGAATGGCGTCCATGGCCCCACGCCTATGAAAACCAGAGATGTGTAGATGGCGCCAAGGAATGCCGTAAGCAGGATTCGGACGCCAAGCATGGGTAGCGTAAGCGCCTGGGCGGGATGTTTGCTACGGTCTGGGAATGAGTGCCCGTCAATGAATGAGCGGGCGATATCGGCTGCAATCAAAGCCACAAAAACAGCAGCGCCGGAATAGGCCAGCGTTCGCAAAAAGCTGGAATGTGAAAGCCCCGCGCCGGCAAACAAGACGGAGCCGGCAAGCGGCGCCCATCGTCCCAGAGGGGCATGGAGAGACGATAGCCAGCGAATGAGTCTGCCTAAGTTTTCGCCCACAGGTTCTGGAGTTTAGAGGCTATTTTGGACGATTGAAAGTTACCTCGGTACGCTACCCAGCGGGGGCGTCGCGAAGCATCGTACAATAGAGATTCACATCGAATAAGCCTGATGGCCAGCCCGGTAGAACTCGTCCAGATCGATCTTGCGCCCCGGCGTCCGCAGCCCAAGCCCGCATGGCTGAAGGCCCGCGCGCCCATGGGCGACAACTACCATGAACTCAAAAAGCTGGCGCGCACTCTCGGTTTGCATACGGTTTGCGAATCGGCGCAGTGCCCTAACATTGGCGAATGCTGGAACCACAAGACAGCCACATTCATGCTGCTGGGCAACCTTTGCACGCGGCGTTGCGGTTTTTGCGCCGTGCCCAAGGGCAGGCCCGAGCCGCTGGATTGGGACGAGCCGCGTCGCGTGGCGGAAGCTGTGGCTACGCTGGGGTTGAAGCATGCTGTGGTGACCAGCGTAAATCGCGATGACGACAACATGGGCGGCGCGAAGATTTTTGCCGAGACCATCCGCCAGATTCGCGAACAGGCTCCAGGCTGCCAGATTGAAGTGCTGATACCCGACTTCCAGGGACGTGAAGACTGCTTGCAGACGGTGATCGAGGCCAAGCCTGAGGTCCTGAATCACAACACGGAAACAGTTCCACGCCTCTATCGTGCAGTCCGTTCCGGCGCGCGCTATGAGCGCACGCTGGACCTGCTCAGCAACGTAAAGCGCTTTGCTCCCAGCATGATTTCAAAGACCGGGGTGATGGCCGGCATCGGCGAGACCATGGACGAACTGCTGGAAGTTTTCCGCGACCTGGCCGAGCGCAAAGTCGATATCCTCACCGTCGGCCAATATCTGCGTCCGTCAAAAGACCATCTGCCGATGACACGCTACTACCTGCCTGAAGAATTTACCTACTTGAAGACTGAGGCTCTGAAGATGGGCTTCCGCCACGTGGAGTCAGGGCCGCTGGTGCGATCGTCGTATCACGCGCATGAACAGGCTGAGTCGACCGGGCTTATTTCTGTCGCTCCGCTCCACACCGCTTGAGGTTCGTCGCTTTCAGTTAAAGTTACTCAGCTCCTGCTACAGGCCGCTCGCCGCGCAAGTCGGGCTCTTTGCATTGTTAACTGCCTAAGAGCTCAGCACTCCTCATCACCACACATGGCAGGCATTAGCCCGTACCATGGGCTGGCCCGCCTTGCATCCCCAGGCTTTCTGGAATTCAGGCATGTTCTGCACCACACCGTTCGTGCGATAGTTGCCGGGCGAGTGCTCGTTGTTCTGGGCCAGCAGGCGTGCCATCTGCTCCGTCTGGTTCTGGCACCAGATTTGTCCCCAGCCAAGGAAGAAGCGCTGCTCCGGCGTGAAGCCGTCAATTTTCTCGGGCTGCTTGCCGGAATCAGCGATCGACTTCATCAGCGCCATGTAAGCGATGCGCAGGCCGCCGTTGTCCGCAGTGTTCTCACCCAGCGTGAGCTTGCCGCGCACATGAAGATCGTCGACGGCGACAAACTGGTCATACTCATCCACCAGGCACTGCGTGCGTTCTTTGAACGCCTTTTCGTCTTCCGCTGTCCACCAGTTTTTGAGATTGCCCTGGGGATCGAAGAGCGCTCCCTGGTCGTCAAACCCGTGTGTAAGTTCGTGGCCGATCACGGCGCCCATGCCGCCGAAGTTGAGAGCATCGTCGGCCTTGAAGTCGTAGAACGGCGGCTGCAAAATGCCGGCGGGAAAGTTGATGTCATTTTCCGTGGGATCGTAATAGGCGTTCACGGTAGGCGGCGTCATCTGCCATTCCTGTTTGTCGAGAGGTTTGCCGATCTTGGCAAGCTGGCGGTGGGTTTCAAAGGCGTTGGCCCGGAGCGAGTTGCCCAGGGCATCACCGTGCTCGATTTTGAGAGCGCTGTAATCGCGCCACTTGCTGGGATAGCCTATTTTGTTTTCGATGGCCTGCAGCTTGACCAGTGCCTGCTTCTTGGTGGCTTCTGACATCCAGGGCAGCTCGCCGATGTCCTGGCGCAGCGCGGTTTCCAGCTGGTGGACCATCTTCAGCGTGCGCTCCTTGGCTTCCGGTGGATAGTACTTCTCCACAAAGACCTGGCCCAGAGCTTCACCCAGGTCTCCGTCCGTGGCGGCGACGCAGCGCTTCCAGCGGGCTTGCAATTCCTTGGTCCCCTGCAACGTCTTTCCATAAAAATTGAAGTTCTCATCCACGAACGCCTTGGGCAGCGACTGCACCTGCGAACGGACCAGGTGCCAGCGCAGATAAGTCTTCAGGTCATCCAGGCTGACGTTCTTCAGCGCAGCGTCGAGCGACTTGAAAAAATCCGGCGTAGCCACGTTGAGGCTGGTGAATGCGGGCGTTCCCAGGCTGTTGAGATACTGGGCGAAGGAGAACGAAGGCGTAAGCGCCTGCCAGTCCTGCTGTGAGAGCTTGTGGTAGATCTTTTCCGGTTCCCGCCGTTCCACGCGGTCCATGGAGCCTTTTGCCAACGCGGTCTCAATATCCATCACGGCCTTGGCTTGTGCCGCGGCTTTCTCCGGCGTGTCTCCCAGGAGCTTGAAGGTATTGGCGACGTGCTCCAAACGCCTTCCGCAGCTCTACGGATTTGGGATCGTCTTTGAGGTAGTAGTCACGGTCTGGCAGTGAGAGACCGCCCTGGTCCGCTTGCGCAATGACCTCTTTTGCGTTCTTGAAATCAGCGCCGGAGTAGAAATTGAACACTCCGTCGATCCCCTGGCTATGCAAATAAGCCAGTAGAGCGGGAAGGCCGGCCTTGTCCTTCAGCCCATTGATGCGGTCGAACACGGGCTTGAGGACGGCGACACCTTTCTTGTTGATTGCGGCCTCATCAATGCAGGTAGCGTAGTAGTCGCCGATCTTTTGCTCATTCGCGGTGCGATTCGTGGCTTTGGCGGCGTTCTCCAGAATCCCGCGGAGCACGGCGCGGTTGCGCTCCGCCAGCTCTCCAAATCGGCTCCAGATTGCCTGATCGGAAGGGATGGAATTGTTCTTCTTCCACCCGCCGCAGGCGAACTGATAAAAGTCCACGCAAGGGTCGGCATTCTTATCCAGAGCGGAGACGGTAGGGTTGGCGACGTTACTCTCCTGTGCGACGGCCTTTGTGGCCGTCAAGCCGGCCAGCAGGAGCGCTGCCATTAGAAATCGAGATAAATGCATGTTGATTTGCCCTCATTAAGATTTTATCGAAAGAGTCTTGGCCGCGCGAAGGTATGGCGTCGTCAGAACACCCGGAAGTGGATGGTTAGATATTTCTTGGGGTTTTCACGGACCGACTTAATCAAATTCCGTGTTTCAATCAGAAGTTGATCTGTATTGTTGTAGACGGAAGGGTCCTTCAGCAATTTGCCGGCGCTGCCTTCGCCTGCTTCTAGCCGTTCAGCGATGGCGGAGAGCTTATCAATCGTGTTGCGCAGCTTGCGGGCGAATTCTTCGTCTTTCAGCAACGTGCCTGCGGCGCCACGGCCGGCATTGAGATCATCCATCAGTTTATTGGCCTTGGCGATGGTCTGGTTTGCGTTGTTGTAGAGACTATCGTCTTTGACAAATTTGCCCAGGCTGCCCTGGCCCTTATTGATCTCATCGACCAGGCGGTCAATCTTATCCACCGCGTCATTGGCTTTGCGGTAAAGACTATCGTCAGCAAAGAACTTGCCGATGGTGCCTTTGCCGTTGCTTACGTCGTTCAGCAATCCCTGCACCTGGTTCAGGACGGCGTTGATCTTGTTGATCATGGTGGGATCGTTGATGACCTGCCCCAACGTTCCCTTTCCGCTCTGGATTGCCTCCAGGATTTTGTCTGCCCGCTTAACCAGAGTATCGATGTTTTGCAGCGAAGTCTGACTCTGGCGCACAACATCCGGCAGGCCAGGAGTGTTGCCAGCGGGCAGCACACCACCATCTTTTATCGGCGGCTTTGTGGCGTCCTTGCTGTCGATATCGACAAACGATTCGCCAAGAACGCCGGCAGTCATGACCGTGGCTTTCGAATCTTCATGGATAAAGGGCAGGTACTTGGCGTTGATACGCATGACGACTTCCACGGGATCGAGCGGGCGTCCGGGAACCACGCGCACGCTGCGCACGTTACCGATCGCCACACCCTGCAAGTCCACGGGCTGCCCCGGACGCAAGCCTTCCGCGTTATCAAAATAAGTAGTCAGCGTGGCTTTGGTGGTAAAAAGCCCGCTCGTCCCGCTGATCAGGAAGACGAGAATAGCCAGTGTCACCGAACCGACAACTACGGTTATCCCGACCTTTAATTCAGACCACCTGAGCTGCTTTTGACTTGGCAAGTGAGTGTAGTATTACGGGAAAATGATAGCAGATGCTCCCCTAAGTCCACAGAATTAGACAGTTTTTGGTAGGGAACGGGGGCCTAGTGGCTCCGAGTCACAGTCGAAAAGATCTCAAAGATATTAAAGATCTAAAGGTTTTCTTACGCGATGGCGGCGCCTTTCCAGGTCCTGGAGCAAAGAGCGGCCAGCAGGTAAGCTACAGCCGCGCAAACCAGCGTAACCGTCAAGCCATAGTGTATGGCGATAATCATGGCCATCACCGAACCTAATACGCTGGCCGCCGCATTCAGGGCCCACGCCCATTCCACTGTTGTCACCAGCCGCAACCCTGTGGGAAACGGCATGCCCATCAGGAACCCAAGAGGCGCAAGCACCAGGCCGCTTAGCACAAGTTTGAAGGCGAATGGCAGGCCGATAGCGATGGAGAGCAGCCAGGGAAGCACGAGAACATTGAGCAGAATTAAACCAGCGATGAGACCGAGCAAGGGCAGGACGCTGTTACTACCTGAGATCCAGCGGCGGGCCGCCACGCTGCCGGCGCCGCTGGAGAGCAGCAGAAGAAAAACAACCACCGTCAGCGCATACGTCGGATGTCCCAGGAAAAGCACGAAACGCTGAATCAAAGAGATTTCCACCAGGATATAGCCGAAGCCTACAGCGATGAAGTAAAGCAGTGCGATGATCCCGGTCTGGTGCGTGTCATTCTCCCGGCGGCGATGCAGCGCCAAAGGCAGGACCAAAAACGCAAGCACAGCCAGAATGGAGATAATCAGCAGCATTCCCAGCACCACAACGCCCAGGTTGATGCGCCAGTCCATGCCGTGTCCGGTCCCGGCCAGGATGTTTTGCATCACGTAGCGCGTCTTGAGGGTGAAGAAGAAGAACGGCGCGCTGTCACTGACCGGCGAGACGTTATAGGCGTAGTCCTGTGCGAAGCGCTGCGGATCGTTGGATTCAATGAGTTTGCTGAAGGCTTCGGCCGCGGGCGGCAGAGGCTTATCAAAGCTGTGGCTCATGGGCGGATTTACCCACTGTATGAATGGCGACATGGAGGCGGTGAAGTCTTCGGGTGGGTTCAGCCAGACCAAGTTAGGGTTCGCAGCCAAATGGGTTTCAATCAGGACATATTCGGTGGCTGTAAAAGGAGATTTCTTGGCTAACACCAATACAGGCCGGCCGTCTTCGTCAAGATTGCCGTCAGCGATGACAACAAAATGATACTTCGGATTGGTTACGCCAACCTGATGCAGCGCTTCCATTGCCTGGGAGACCACTCGCAACGCCTCGCGTGGCTGCTTGAACTCCCAGCGCGTGATAGCGATCATGCCGTCCGGCTTCAGGTGGTCAAAGTATTCGCGAAACGCTTCAATGGTGTAGAGATTGTTCTCGCTCAGCGCGAAGGCCCCGGCTGCGGTGGACGCCCAGGTATCCACCAGAGTCATCTGCACCACGTCATATTTCTCGTGCGAGCTGCGGATGTAGGAACGCCCGTCTTGAACGTGTATATGGACCTGGGGCAGATCGTAGAGGTGGAAAGTGTAGCCGGCATACCGGCCGCGCATCACGTCATTGACGATAGTGGGATTGATTTCAATTCCGGTCACGCTGGGACTGCCATTGGCGACGGCCCGCATCACGTCAACGCCGCCGCCCGGGCCAATGATGGCGAACTCACCGTGGGGACGCAGCACATTGGCCACCGAGGGCGCAGCAGCCATCAGGCTTTTCTTCCAGTTAAAACCCGGCTTTGCGGGAAGGCCGGTGTGTGTTGGAGTGGGAGCGCCATCCTGGTTCCAGAGTGCTGGGTCCACGTTCATGATGGCCGTGGTGGCGTCGGCGTCGATCACCACGTAGCGTCCACCGAACTGGGTATCGACTTCAATGCGTGAGATGGCGTTCCAGCGGGCATACTCCACCCACTTGGGATCGCGATACGCGCCCTTGGCGTAGATCACATCGATGATTCCGCCGGAATAGTTGGCCGCGATCAGCAGCACAAAAACTGCGGCCACGGCATAGGCCATCCGGCGTAGTCTGGTTTCACCGGCCCACAAAGCCGCTGCCAGGGCCATGCAGGACGAGGCCAGCAGAAGAGCATTAGGCGCTCCGATCAGGTTCAGCAGCGGCACAACCGCCAGGCAGGCGGCAGCGCCTCCGGCAAGATCTGCGCCGTAAAGATATGGGATCTGGCCGGAGGAACGGGCAAAGAGCACTGAAAAAAGCAGGCCGGTCAAAAAGAACGGAACCGCAGCCGCCAGGTAAATGATGGTCAGCTTGCCGAAGTTGTAGCCTGTGACCTCAAGCGATACCGGCGTGTGCAGCACTACTTCCACCGAGACCAGAATGCCGATTGAGTTCAGCAGACAAAGCCGGACGCCAAGGGCCCTGATATCGAAGCGCTCAAGCCATTCCCGCCGGACATGAGCAAACACTCCGCCCGAGCCCAGTCCCAGAAGCGCTACCGAGATGGCAAAAAAGGCAAAATGGTAGAAAAGCACCACGCTGAAGAGCCGCGTGAGGGCCAGCTCCAGCAGCAGGCTGGCAAGGCTGACCAGGGCTACGGCCAGCATCACGGCCCGAAGTGGCATTGGATTGAGGGAGGTTTGAGGCTCAGATACGGCAACGGTTTGGCTCATTCGGGTCAAGGGTCTCACAGGCGAGGTAGTTTGCAAAGCAGGCTAGTCGCTTTCCAGGATCACATGGGCAATGGCTTGGTCTGCGGTGTGTGAAAGGGAGAGATGGGTCCGCGTGCAGCCCAACCGGGCGGCGAACTCCGCCGCCATGCCGCTGAATTTCAAATTGGGACGCTGGCCGGGCAGCCGGACCACCTCCACGTCATGCCAGGTGACTCCGTGGCGGAGTCCCGTGCCGATGGCCTTCATTCCGGCCTCCTTGGCCGCAAAACGAGCAGCCAGACGTTCCGCTGCATTGGGCTTGCCCAGGGAGTACCTGGCCTCTTCAGGGGTGAACACGCGTTTAAGGAAGCGGTCGCCAAAACGCTCCATGGCGGCCTTGATCCGGCCCACCTCTGTGATGTCAACTCCTGTGCCTACAATCATTTACGACCCTCCTCCAAGGTATCATATCGTTCGTTATAGAATTCTAAGGTTCGTCTTATTTCCTAGAGACAACTCTGGATTTACGAGGGTATAATGTCCCTCGCGTTGTTTCGGAAGCTTTGTACAGCAGCTCCTGCACCACCTGCAACCTGCCTGCACTAACCTCAGAAAGGCGCAAAATTTCAGGAACAAGGAATGCGTGTAACAACATGGAACAAGGAACAGTAAAGTGGTTCAATGACGCGAAGGGGTATGGCTTTATCTCCAGGGAAAACGGTGAAGATGTTTTTGTACATTTTTCCGCCATTCAGTCGAATGGTTTCCGCAGCTTGAAAGAAGGCCAACCGGTGAAGTTCAACGTCGTCAAGGGTCCAAAGGGGTGGCAAGCAGAGAACGTGGAAGTGCTGTAACATCCAAGCGAATTCAACTAAGGGGCGGCCAGCTTGCCGCCCTTTCAGTTTCTGGAGAGTCAAGGTGGGACGGCGAAAAGCATCGATCTCCCATTATGGGACTCTTGGACGCTGATCACAGTTTTCGGCTGCCATCTCGACCCCGAAAATGAGGAAGTTCTGGAGCCATATAATCTAACTAGTGCTGGTTTCTGATTTTGAGTTTTACCTTCCGGAAGAGCTGATCGCGCAGGAGCCTCTTGCTGATCGCAGCAGCTCACGCCTGTTGTACCTTTCGCGGTCCAGCGGCGGCTTTGAAGACCGGAAATTCACTGACCTCCCCGGCCTGCTTCATCCCGGCGATTTGCTGGTGTTGAACAACAGCCGCGTCTTCCCCGCCCGCCTCTTCGGACGCCGCGCCGGCCTGCACTCGCAGCCAATAAGCCCCAAAAACCCTGCTTCGCGCGACTTTCTTCAGGGCCGCGTGGAAGTCCTGCTTACCCGCCAGGCTGGGCCTCTGGAGTGGCAGGCGCTGGTGCGTCCGGGAAGGAAGATCGGCGTGGGAGAGAAGATCTTCTTTTCAGCTGCGGATTCCTCCGCCGTTTCATCTGCTGGTTCTTTATCAGAATCCATCTCTCTTGATGCATCTGCTCTGCAGGAAGCCGCCGAACTGGTCGCGGAGGTCACCGGCCGTGGCGAGTTTGGCGAACGCACCTTGCGTTTTGAACCAGTGCCTGATTTTTTTGCCGTGGTGGAGAAGCTGGGCCACGTTCCACTGCCGCCCTATATCGCCCGCGAGGACCGGTTGGAAGACCGCGAGCGCTACCAGACGGTTTATGCTCGTCCTGAAGCCACTGGTAGCGTGGCCGCTCCCACAGCCGGTCTGCACTTTACGCCGCAGGTCCTCTCGACTCTCCGCGAGCGAGGGATTGAGATAGCTGAGCTGACTCTCCACGTGGGCCTGGGGACTTTTCAGCCCATACACGCAGAGAATGTGGAAGAGCACAAGCTACACGGGGAGAGCTTTTCCATCTCTGAAACCGCTGCCGCGCAGATCAACCGGGCGCTGGAAGAGAAGCGGCGCGTGGTTGCCGTGGGGACCACCACCGTAAGGACCCTGGAGTTTGCGGCGCGGCAAAGTGATTCAGTGCCGTCTGAAACCGCGCGCATTCGTGCCGGCTCCGGCGAGGCGGACATTTTTATTTACCCCGGCTTCGAGTTCTGCGTGGTCAGCGCCCTGTTGACCAACTTCCATCTGCCTAAATCCACTCTGCTGATGCTGGTCTCGGCCTTTGCAGGGCGGGAAAGCGTGTTAAGAGCGTACGCGTACGCCGTCGCGGAAAAATACAGGTTTTTCTCATATGGCGATTGCATGTTCGTGGAGTGAGCGGAACACTATATCGACGATTCGAGCCAGTCTACTACTCCAAATTCCTGTGGACTTGATGTGACGGCAGTGCAATGATCACACGCTCCGCAAGCGGAATGCCGAGTAAACTCGAGAAAGGACCTCCTAATGACCGACGGAAACGATCATCCTCAGGGGAAAGTCAACGAAACGGCTGGGTCCATCAAGGCTTATCTCAATCCTGTTGTTGCCATTGCGTTCGGCATGGTGCTGGCGATCGTTCTGCTGATTGGCGCCACCACGCTGGGACTGGACAAAGGCCTGGTGCTGACCAAGATGGGCCAGGTAGAGTTTGCGCGCGGTTTGATCACTTACTTATTTGCCGTGGTCACGATTGGAACCGCGGTGGTACTGGTGGTTTCCGCGCTCACGTCGGATGAAACGCCGGCGAACGAGAGGCGCTTTGAGCGTGGCAAAGAGATTCTGGCGCTGCTCCTGGGGGTCTTTGGCACGATTGTCGGATTCTATTTTGGTTCTGCAGTGGCGGCCAAAGGCCAGACGGAAGAGACCATCGTTAGAATGGCGCCGCTCAGACTGAGTGCCGGGTCGGCAACCTCCGGCGCTGAATTCACTCTGACGACCTATATTTCCGGCGGCAAAGCGCCGTACAAATACGGAATCGGCTTCGACAAAAATGAAATAAAAGCTGAGACCCCGGTCGAGCCCAATGGCTGGATCACGAAGACCACGACAGCGCCCAAAGTCACGGCTGACCGGACCGCGCTGGTGCGCGTGGTGGTGGAAGATGCGGACGGCCATTCCACTGAGACGAGCACACCTCTGGCAGTAAAAGCAGGGCCATAATCTACCTTGTAAACTCATTGCATCGTTTTTTCATGAAGGACCCATAAAAGGTTGCGAACCAGGCTTTTTGTCTTTGTCAGCGTCGTACAGGCGATCCTCTTTCTGGCGCATTGGTTCGTGTATGCCACGGTCGTCCATTTTTGGAGCGGCGCGGCCGCGTCATGGACGGTCAAACTGGCTTTCGGCCTGCTCTCCGTCAGCTTTGTGGCTGCGTCGTTGCGGGGCTGGTATTCGTATCATCCTCTGGTGCGCGTCTTCTATACGGTCTCTGCCGTTTGGCTGGGAGTTGCCAGTTATTTCTTGTTTGCGTCGATTGCCTGCTGGATTGTTTACGCCTTGAGCGCAATCACGGGCTTGGGCTGGCAGCGCGCGTTGATTGCCGATGCAGCATTTGCTGTGGCTACAGCGACTGGTCTCTATGGAATGCTCAATGCGACCTGGCCTCGGGTGACGCGGATCACGGTCGCGCTTCCCGGTTTGCCTCCGCAGTGGCGTGGACGTACGGCAGCGCTGGTCAGCGATCTTCACCTGGGCCACGTGCGCAATGTTCGCTTCGTGCGCCGTGTAGTGAACAGGATCATAGCGCTTCAGCCCAGCGTAGCGTTGGTGGCAGGCGATCTCTATGACGGTGTGGCCGGTGATTTTGAAAGACTCGCCCAGCCATGGAGCGTTCTGGTTTCGTCGCATGCCGCAGCGCTGGGTGTCTACTACATTGCCGGCAACCATGAAGAGTTTTATCGCAATGCTGAATACCTGCCGCCGCTGCTGCGGACCGGCATTCGCGTATTGAACAATGAAAAAGTAGAAATCGACGGCCTGCAACTGATCGGCGTGCACTACCGGGATGCCGTCCATCCTGAACAATACCGTTCGATCCTTCGCGGCTTGCATCTGGACCGCCAGCGGGCCAGCGTGTTGTTGCTGCATGCGCCGGTGCGCCTGCCCGTCAGCGAAGAAGAGGGCATATCCCTGCAACTCTCCGGGCACACCCACGGCGGGCAGTTCTTTCCCTGGACGCTGGTGGCGCGGCGCGTATGGGGCAAGTTCAATCACGGCCTCGAACGTTTTGGCAATTTACAGATTTATACGACTTATGGCGCAGGGACTTGGGGGCCGCCTCTGCGAGTGGCAACCAGGCCTGAAATCGTGCTGATCAAGTTTGAATCGACGCGTGCAGGTGTTTCTGCGGTTGCGCAAAATTCAAAATTGCCTCAGGCTTGACATCCGGAGCAAAGGCATAGATAATCTAGGCCTAGAAATATCAGGGTTGTTCTTATGGCCAAAAATGAAATGCTTCCCGGCACGCTAGGCATGCTGATTCTGCGTGTGCTACAGCCCGGGCCGGTCCACGGATACGCCATCGCCCAGCGTATCCACGCGCTCTCAAAAGAATTACTGCAGGTAGAAGAGGGTTCTCTCTATCCAGCGCTGCAACGAATGCTGATGAAAGGCTGGGTCAGGGCGGAATGGGGCATCTCTGAAACCAACCGCAAGGTCCGCTTCTACAAACTGACCGCCGCCGGGCGGAGGCAATTGCAGTCGGAGATCGAAGACTTTGATCGTGTGTTGCAGGGCATTCAGTCCGTGATGTCCAAGGCCTGAAAGGAGGTCTTATGGGCGAGTTCCTGCGTCGCGTTTACTACCTGCTGAACCGGAACAAGCTGGAACGCGAACTGCAAAATGACATCGACTTTCACCGCGAGATGCTCTCCCGGGAGTCGCGCAAAGACTTTGGCAACGCTTCACTCATGCGCGAGCGGGCGCGTGAAGCCTGGGGATGGAGCTGGCTGGACCGCCTGGCACAGGACCTGCGTTTTGGCTCTCGCCTGCTGAAGAAATCGCCCGGCCTGGCCTTTACCGCGATCACCGTTCTGGCTCTGGGCATCGGCGTGAACGTAACGGCGTTCAACATCATTGACGTGTTTTTCTTCAAGCCCCTGCCGGTGCGCGACCCGCATTCGCTGGTCCGTTTCACGACGCAGTTCCCCGAGGGCTCTTCTACCGAGGTCGCCTACCCGGCAGCCGCGTTTTACGCGGAGCACAACCAAGTGCTGTCCACAATGATCGCGCAGGGCTGGGCCACGCTCACGCTCAATGAAAAGACCAGCGAGAGTATTCGTGCGGGAGTAGTTTCCAGCAACTATTTCACTGAGCTGGGGGCCTCGCCTTCCTACGGCCGGGTATTCATGCCGAATAACGATGATGCAGCCGGAGCTGCTCCGGTGGTGGTTCTGGGGTACGGCTTCTGGCAACGGCATTTCGGCGGCGACGCTTCGGCGGTTGGACGCACGATTCGCCTGAACCAGCAGCCCGCCATCATTATCGGCGTGACTGCATTCAATTTTGGCGGGCTTGATCCGGGAGATGGCGAGCGGAATGACGTCTGGTTGTTATTGCAGCAGGTACCCTATTTCGTTCCGGGCAGCAAGGTGCTCACCAGCTTTGACGATTTTGATTCCCGCATACACATGTGGGGACGGCTCAAACCCGGCATCACGGCAAAGCAGGCGCAGGTGGCCTTGCTTCCTCTGGCGCAGGAGCTAGTGCAGCAGCATCCGGACGTGCTGCATAAAGGCGAGCACCTGGCTGCGTATTCCGGGGCATACGCTGGTCATCTCGACGCTTCTGATCTGCCTTTGTTCGGTTTGCTGATAACCCTGTTCCTTCTGATCCTGGCCGCGGCCTGCGGCAACCTGGGCAGTTTGCTTCTCGGTCATGCCGTAACCCGCCAGCGCGAGATTTCCATCCGTATGTCTCTGGGCGCAACGCGCGCCCGGATCGTTCGCCAGCTGATGACGGAAAACCTTCTCCTGGCCGGCGCAGGCTCGGTTGCGGGCCTGCTTCTGAGCTGGAATTTGTCGCGCGCGGTGGTTTCCTGGCTGGGAAGCCCCGGTAACTTTGATTTCACTCCTGACTGGCGAACCATTTTGTGTGGCTTTGCCATGGGCCTGGTCGCTTGTTTTCTCTTTGGACTACCGCCCGCGCGGCAGCTCACTCGGCAGTCCCATCGCGCTTCGCGCGCGCGCAATATCTTTATGGCAACGCAGGTAGCCGCCAGTTGCGTGCTGCTGGTGGTCTCCGCCTTGCTCGTGCGTGCCATGGAACGCGCCCTCACTACCGACCCTGGCTTTGACTACAAACAAACACTTGTCGTGGACCCCGCGCTTTATTCGCATGCTTACACTGCGGCCGCGGCTGCCGGCTATCTGCAGGATTTGCAGACCCGGATCGAGCAGGTCCCGGGAATCGAAGCCACTGCGCTTGCCGTCTGTCCTCCGCTCGGCACTCGCGTCATGTTGCATCCGGTCCGTGGAG
>JBGPZS010000260.1:0-5823 GCA_041493865.1 Terriglobia bacterium | reverse complement strand
TTCGGTGACAGTCTCATCGCCTCCACGTCCAGCCGCGCGTTTTTCATCGTCGGCGACTTCAACGGCGACGAATCCGAAGACCTTGCCCTGATCGCCCGCCCTGCGCCCGGCAAATTGCAAGAGGTCAACAGCGAACTCTCCAACTGGACCATTCAAGACGCTGACAAAGCGCTGTCTCCGGTTTCGACGAAGAAGGTAGTTCCTCGCAATGAAGAACGTCCCACGGTTGCCAATGGAGAAGAGGTACTGGCCATCATCCACGGCGTCGGCCCCGCGGGTTGGCGTACTGCGGAGGCGCGCCAGGCTTACATCGTCAAGCACGCCGCCGCCACACTGCTGGGCACAGCTCCGTCAGTCAGCCAGAAGGCCATTCGCGCCATGCACCTACCTCAGGAAACCGACATCATCAAGCAAGTACGCAACAAGAAGAAGGGCTTCCTCTTCTGGACCGGCGGTGTTTACGCCTGGCATCCCAGCGAAGGGTGAAGCGGTTGCCACCCGTCTTGGATCGGCACCAAGACCGAAGTCTTATGGTCTTGTCGCCGGTGACCAAAGGACATCTACCAACGACCTCATGCAGTCGCGCGCAGTTGACCATATGATTGAGAGTGGAAGGGCCGTTTGGACCGTACTCCCCATGGAACTTGCAGCCGAGACTAAACTGAGCACCGCACAACATTATTCGCCGACGTCCACGCCTGTTTTGGACGTCTTCCGTCCTCTGCCGCCGCAGACCAAAGAGAGTCTCAGCGCAGGGGAATATTTTCTGGCCAGCAGCCTGGTGATCCTCACTCTGGTTGGCCTGCCCAGCCTGCACGCCGTGATCGAAGCCGCGCCCGCCTGGTGGGTTGTGCTCATACCGCTTGCTGCAGCCCTGACCGCCGGAGTCATCCACGAAGCAGGACATCTGCTGGCCGGCTTGCTTTTCGGATTTAAGATCACACAGATCAGGATTGGCCCGCTCCACCTCGGCAAGCATGTCAATTGTCGCGAGCCCTATTGCGGCGACGTGCTGACCCTGGGCGCGGCCGCGCTGGAGCCGCGCGTGAGTGTCCAGGACGATGCTGCCCTGCGCCGCCGCTTATTGGGATTGCTGCTCGGTGGTCCGTTGGCCAGCTTTATTCTGGCGGGTGTGCTGGAGGTTTCATTGGTCCTGGCGCAGCCGGCTTTCCTGGCGGCCTTCGGCATGCACCTTGCCGCCGTGTTTTCGGCACTGTTTGCCATCGCCGCTCTGCTGCCTGACGCCAACCGCCGCGGCGACTTCTCTGACGGGGCGCGTCTGCTGATGCTCCTGAAAAGCGACGGCAAGGCGGAACGGTGGTTTTCCAACATCCGCTGTCAGATTGCCTTGAACCAGGGACGCCACCCGCGCGACTGGGACCAGGACTGCGTTGGCCGCGCCGCTGCCGTCAGTGATGATTCACGCGATGCCTTTGTCGCCCGCTGGCTGGCTTACTTGTGGGCTGCCGAACGCCAGGACATCACCTGCGCCACCAAATATCTGGAGGGCGCCCTGGAGGTCCTGGCTTACTCCACGCCGAAACTGCGTGACCACTTATTTCTGGAAGCCGCGGTCTTTCAGGCTTGGTTCCGTGATAATGCTTCCAAAGCGCTCTTCTGGGTCTACCGTATTCGCAACAACAAGCTCACCCGGCTGCAAAAGCTGCGCCTTGACATAGCGCTGCTCTGGGCGGAAGGCCGCCTGTTTGACGCCTGGGAGAAGCTGGGTACCGGCTATCTTGCCCAACTGCGTGAGCTGCCGGCCTCGCCCGGGCGCACGCTGGCCGAGGAAAGCGCCGCGGAATGGAAGCGCCAGATGGAGTCGCGTATGCTTACGCGCGCCTGGCGCAGCATGTATTCGCTCTCACGCCAACTGGAGCCGTCGGCGTTGCAGGAAGGTTTCTCCGCGCCGCAAAACCAGAAAATTGCTACGTGGTAACATCCTTATTGTGCCCGCTTCCAGGAAACTGCAGCGAGGGGGACGTGTAAAATCGCGGCCTCGCCCAAGCGCCACTCATCTGGTGGTGATTACCGGCATGTCCGGTTCCGGCAAAGCTTCCGTGCTCAAGGCGTTTGAAGACCTGGATTATTACTGCGTCGACAACCTGCCCATTGATCTGATCCCGCGTTTCGCCGACCTGGCGAAGCAATCCGCGGAAATCGAAAAAGCGGCACTGGTGGCCGATATCCGCGAAGGGGAGCAGCTCAAGCGCTTGCCCCGGATCATTCAATCGTTGCGCAAGCAGCTCAAAACCACCGTGCTTTTTCTTGAGGCCTCCGATGACGCGCTACTGCGCCGCTTCAGTGAGACCCGCCGTCCCCATCCGCTGGGCAAAGATTCCACGGTGAAGAACGCGCTCAAGAAGGAACGGCGCTTGATCCAGCCCATCCGCGCCCTGGCGGACATGGTGGTAGACAGTTCCAAGTTCAATGTCCACGAACTGCGCTCGCACATCACGGCCAAGTTCGCCGCCGGCAGCACGGACAAAGACATTCTGGTTTCCATTGTCAGCTTCGGCTACAAGGCCGGAGTGCCCAACGATGCCGACCTGCTCTTTGATGTCCGCTTCCTGCCTAATCCCCACTTCATACCCGCGTTCCGCCCTTACACGGGACGCCACCCTCAGGTAGCCAAGTACATTCGCTCCTTTCCCCAGACGCAAGAGTTTATTGATCGCATCTCCGGCCTGCTGGTCTACCTGATTCCGCACTATGTGCGCGAAGGGAAGAGCTATCTCACACTCGGCTTTGGCTGTACCGGAGGCCAGCACCGCTCCGTGTTCATCGGCGAGGAAATAAAAAAGCTCCTTGCCAAAGCCGGATACCGGGTCAAGATCATCCACCGCGACTCTCCCAGGTAATTAACAATTCTTTACTTTCACCTAGTTCCCCTCGACTCAGCCACACTCCTTTAGAATGGGGGAAATGTTTTCTGCTGCCATGGGTAACTCATGCGACAACTGACGCGGTTGCTGGCATATCTGCGTCCGTATCTGCCGCATTTCATCGGCTCCATCCTGCTGATGGCGGTGGTGGGACTGATGGACGCGTTTCGCATTCTTCTGATGGGCCCCATCATCGACCGGGTCTTGAATCCCAAAACGCCGGGCCGCTCGCTTACGCTATTTAATGTCCCGGGAACCCAACACGTGGTCTACCTGCAGGATTTTGTCCCCCAGCATTTTGCTAATCCTCTCACCGTGGTTGCCGTGGCGTTGGTAGGGACTGCACTGATCAAAGGCGCTTGCGACTATATCGGCACGTACCTGGTGAATCATGCCGGCTTTGGCCTGATCACGGACCTGCGCAACCGTTTGTATGACACGATTCTCCAGCGCTCCATTTCCTTCTTCTCCCGCCACTCCACCGGTACCCTGGTTTCCACCGTGGTCAACGACGTGGAGAAAGTCCAGGTCACGCTGACTATCGCGCTGGCCGAATTCCTGCAGCAGTTTTTCACTCTTTTCTTCCTCATCGCCGTTGTTGTCGTGCTGGGACACAAACTGGCCCTGGTGCTGTTGATCTTTGTTCCTTTTGTGATTTTCTCGGCCGGTAAGATCGGGCGGCGCGTGCGCTCAACTACCCGCAAAGGGCAGGACAAGCTTGCCGACATCCAGAACATCCTGCATGAAAGCATTGCCGGCAACCGGATCGTGAAGGCGTTCGGAATGGAAAAATGGGAGAGTAGCCGTTTCCGGGCGGCGGCAAAAAAGCTCTTTCGCGCCAACCTGAAATCGGTGGCGGTGCAGGCCGTCAGTTCGCCGCTCATGGATATCATTGGCGCGCTGGCCGGGGCCCTGCTTTTGTGGGTGGGACGCAACCAGATCAAGACGGGCGCGATGACCGCCGGCGCCTTCATCGCTTTTATCATCGCGGTCTTTCGGCTCTATGATCCCGTGCGCAAGATGGCCTTCTTTAACAATAGCTTTCAGCAGGCCCTGGGCGCGTCACAGGAAATCTTCCGCTTCATCGATGAAGAAGACGACATCAAGGAGCGGCCCAACGCCGTCGCGCTGCCCGCCTTCCGCGAGCGCGTGCGCTTTGAGGACGTCAGCTTTTCTTATACCGGCGCCAACGGCTCGGAACCGGAGATCCTGCACCATGTGAACCTGGAAACTCGTGCCGGCGAAGTTGTTGCCATCGTCGGCTCCAGCGGCGCGGGCAAGACCACGCTGGTCAATTTGATTCCGCGGTTTTTTGACGTGACCGCTGGGGCCATCAAGCTGGACGGCCACGACATTCGCGATGTCACGCTGGCCTCGCTGCGCGCCCAGATCGGGGTGGTGACCCAGGAAACCATCCTCTTCAATGACACCGTGCGTAACAACGTGGCCTATGGGCAGCCGCACGTCACCGAGGAAGCGGTGATTGAAGCCTCCAAGGCTGCACTGGCCCATGATTTCATTCTGCGCCTGCCTGAAGGCTACAACACGATCATCGGTGAGAAGGGCCTGCGCCTTTCCGGCGGCGAGCGCCAGCGCATCGCCATTGCCCGCGCCCTGCTCAAGAACGCACCCATCCTGATCCTGGACGAGGCCACCTCCGCGCTGGACACTGAGTCCGAAGCGCTGGTGCAGGGGGCACTGCAGAACCTGATCTCCGGCCGCACCGTCTTTGTGATCGCGCACCGCCTGACCACGGTCCGCCACGCTGACCGCATTGTGGTCCTGGAGGGCGGCCATATCACTGACTCCGGCACGCATGAAGACCTGCTGACCCGGCTGGGGACCTATCGCAAATTATATGAATTGCAGTTTATGGAATTAGACCCCAAAATGGGTGACGAAGCCGGCATTGTTGCCCGCGAGCCGCAGATCAAAAATTAGGTCTAAAAACTGAAGGTCCAAAAAACTAAAAGGTCCCCAAAACAAACCATGTCCATCCGTTCCATGACCGGATACGCGCAGGTGAAGTCCCATGCAGGTGAGGGGACCTCGTTCACTCTCTCGTTGAAGTCTGTCAATCACCGGTTTCTCGATCCTCAGCTCCGCCTGCCTATGGAAATGGACGAGCTGGAGATGAAGATCCGCCGCGTGCTGAAAGAAAGGCTGGCGCGCGGACACGTGGAAGTCACGCTCAGCGTGGAGCGCCGCGGCGGCCAGGGCTATGAACTCAATCGCGAGCTGGTGGGCGGCTATATTGAAGCCTTCCGTAAAGCGGCGCGCGAGTTCTCCACCGGCGGCGAGCCCGACCTCAACAACGTCTTTCGCATGCCCGGCGCATTGGGCGCCATGACGCCCCTGGACGGCAACTTTGAAGCTTCCGTCCTGGCCGCCCTGGACCAGGCGATCCAGAAGCTCAACATCATGCGCGAGCAGGAAGGCAGTGGCATGGAGGCGGAGATGCGCCGCCGCCTGAGCTCGCTGGAACAGGCCACGGACGAGGTTTCCAAGCTGCGCGCCACGGTCTCCCGCGCCTACATGGACAAGGTGCGGTCGCGCATGCAGGAGCTGATGGAAAACGCCGACCAGGACCGCATCCTTCAGGAAGCCGCCATCCTGGCGGAGCGCAGTGACATCCAGGAAGAGTTGGTCCGACTGCACACCCACATCGATCACTTCCGCAAGCTGCTGGACCAGGGAGGGGAAGCGGGCAAGAAGCTCGACTTCCTGCTCCAGGAGTTGAACCGCGAAGCCAACACGCTGCTCTCCAAAACTTCCGGGGTGGCCGGGGAAGGCCTGCGCATTACCGAACTGGGGCTGCAGATGAAGTCGGAAATAGAGAAATGCCGCGAGCAGGTGCAGAACCTGGAATGAGCAGCATACTTTACATCATCTCAGCGCCCTCCGGCTCCGGCAAAACCACGCTTGTGAATGAGCTGCG
>JBGPZS010000304.1:0-5233 GCA_041493865.1 Terriglobia bacterium | reverse complement strand
CCTGGGCCTCTGCCAGCCACGTGCGCCAGCCCCGTGCTGAAGGAGCAAAAAGAATGATCTCGCGTTGTGGCAGCTCGTCCTCAGGACGGCGCAGCCGCCGTATGGTCCAGACCAGCAACAGCGTTACCGCGGCCCCGACAAACAGATAAATCAACAGGCGCATCCAGTCGAATTGTGTGCCTGCCCGGAACGCCAACTTGCTCAGCAGTCGCGACAGCCACCGGAAGACGCGGGCCAGCAAAGCGTCCTTCGCGCTCGGGCCCTGCACTTTCTTGAACTCGTGCCGGGAAAGGATCTGGTCCAGCTGGCGGTGCGTAGAACTTAAATCTGCGCTCCGTTTCTCGTAACCGTCGGCAGCGGCGCTCAACTCCTGGGTATAGTTCTGGATCTGCCGCAAGATCTCTGGTCGTTTTTTCTCGTCGGCGCCGGCAAAGGCAGCAAGGGTGTCTTTGAGAGTTTTGTAATTGACGCTGATCTCGCCCGAACTGACGGCTACCGAGACGTGGTCGGGAATTGCCGCCACCAGTTCGCCCGCTTTTTCCGGATGAGACTGCAACGCCTCGGCCTTGGCAGCGATACTGTGAATCTGTTGCTGGTATTCAGAAATGGAGATGCTTTCCGCTCTGGCGCGAGGGCAACAAAGCAACATCAGCGCTAAGAGCATCGCGGTGCCGGCAATGTTGTAGTTTTTCATCCTAGGGCGGGTGGCACGGCTGCGGCGGCAGCCTGCGGAGGGGCATGCTGTCCCACGGTTTCCATCATGAGCTGCAGATCAAAGGCCTCCTTGCGCACGCGCTGGTCGTAATACACCAGGGCAAGGGCGATGGTGGTGATAGGACCGGCCAGGGCCCCGCCAAGAAAGTCGGCGATGTAGATCCACACTGTGGCTGCTATGCTCAGGTGGCTCCTGGCGGTCATGATTAGTGAATTGCTGGCGAGAAGTGCGGGCAGTTGCAGCGCATAAGTCAGGATAACGCTCATCAACCCAGTAAGAATAACGATGCCCAGGATGCTCCACTTGGCCCCGTAGGTAAGGAACTTGCTGCGGACCAGTGAAATTCTTGCAGGTAGCTTCTCCACTGTGCACGCAGTCACCGCCAGCGCGTAACGGCAAAGAGCGTAAAGCATCCAGACCAGGGCGCCCACAATTCCCGCCAGCACGAGTAGAAGGCCAACGAGCATGACTACCACCGCCCCGACCTGCTCGGCTCCCCTCATCAGCAGCGGCATGGCAAAGGCAAGGGCAAAGATAAGCACATAGGAGAGCACCAATGGTCCAAAGGTAAACATTACTACCATCCACAGCAGCCAGAGGATCCTCAGGAAGATTGGCTTGACCCTTCTGTAAGACTCCGCGATGGTTGTCGTCTTGCCCAGATGCACCATGGAAACCGCATACGCTGTGGCGCTGGAAGCCAGCGCAGTCCCAACCAAATAGATAACGGCCCCGACAACAAAGCTAATAACGAGTCGAACGAACATTGCCTGCAGAAACTGCGGAGTCATGGCTTCGGGCTGCCGCGGCATGACTACCGGTCCAAAGATTCTCAATTGAACCAGCAGCGCGATTAACTTGAGGGCCGGGGTGATGATGGCGATTCCGGCAAACAAGACAAAATTATTCCGGTATAGATAAAAGGTCCGGTCCAGCACTTGTGAGGTGCTCATCGGCCGCAAAACTAAGTCCATAAAAACAGGTTCTCCGTGGGCTGAGGGCTGAATAGTAGCACAGAATATTTTAAAGATTATCAGTTGGGGCTGCGGAGTGGTAGTTGAAGCCGCGTTTGACTGTCCCATGGATTCTATCATCCATGGCAGGTCGAAAGCTTCCTCGCGGATACGCTGATCGTAGTAACCCAGGGGCTACGGTACGGTGCCGTCCTTTCGCGCCCGGCAAAGAAGCTGGCAGCGGGAGGCCAGCATCGCAGCAGAAGCAGACGCGCCAACTTTCTTGCGTCAGCCGCCTTCTGTTAGGATTACCAGCTTCCTTCTGAAGAGGTGGACTGATGAAAAGCACCACGACCCTTGCTGCAGGCTTAATCCTGGCTTCACTTGCGGCCGGACAAGAGCAGAACTTGAAAGTCCCCATGGTGAACCGTTACGTGCGCTGCGGAGCTTTGGTGCAGCCGGAAACAGGCAAGGTCCAGCGCAACGTGCTTGTCACCATCCAGGGTGAGCGCATCCGTGAGGTACAGGAAAATACAAACCCGCCGGCGGGCGCACAAATCATTGATCTATCCGACCACACCTGCCTGCCTGGCTTGATTGATACGCATACGCACGTCTTGCTGCAGGGCGACATCACGGCTGCCGACTATGACGAACAACTGTTGAAGCAATCCAACGCTTACCGGGCCATCCTGGGAACGCGATCGGTGCGTCGCGCGCTCGACTATGGCTTCACCACGATCCGCGATCTGGAGACCGAGGGCGCCGGCTATGCTGATGTCGATTTGAAAAGGGCCATCAACAGTGGAGTGATCCCCGGGCCGCGTATGAAGGTCGCCACGCGCGCCATGGACGTGACCGGCGCGTATCCGCTGACCGGTTATTCTCCAGAGGTCCCGGTGCCTCACGGCGTGCAGGTGGTTGACGGCCCCGACAACGCGCGCAAGGCCGTGCGCGAGCAGATCGGCTTTGGCGCCGACTGGATCAAGGTATATTCCGACCGCAGCTATTTTGTCCGGCCGGATGGCGTGCTTGACGACATTCCAACTTTCACCATGGACGAACTGCGTGCCATCGTCGACGAAGCTCATCGCCAGCACCATAAGGTGGCCTCCCATGCCATGGCGCTGAATGGTGTGCACAATTCGGTTGAGGCCGGGGTTGATTCCATCGAGCACGGCAACTACATCGCTGAAGCCGACATGAAAACCATGGTGCAGAAGGGCATTTTCTATGTCCCCACCATTTATGTGGGCGAATATGTGGCTCAGGGCCGGGCCGCTGCCGGAGCCAAGGTCTGGCTGGAGATGATCAAGATCCACGAAGATACTTTTCGCCGCGCCCTGAGCGCCGGAGCGAAGATTGCCTTTGGCACGGATGTGGGCGGCTTTGACTGGGGCATCAACCCTGCGGTTGAATTCCCGTTCATGGTGAAATACGGTATGACGCCCGTTCAAGCCGTCCGGGCCGCCACCAGCAATGCCGCGGAGTTGCTGGGCATGCAAAATGACGTTGGCAGCATCGCACCGGGAAAATATGCCGACCTGGTCGCCGTCAAAGGCGATCCTCTTGCCGATATCACGCTGCTGCAGAAGATTGATTTCGTGATGAAAGGCGGCGAGGTGCATAAATCCGCCGCGCGCTGAGACCAACCCAGCAATGCTGGAATGAATCTATAAAGCATGATGCTGCTTTGGATCATTCTCGGCCTGGGCTGGCTCGGAGTGGTGTTTGCCGCCGTTTGCCTGTTCCGCATTGCCGGCTATGCCGACAAAAAAGTGCGTCGCCTTACGGAACGTCCGCGTCGGCGTGAAGACCAGGCGGCCTGACGCCTGGCTTGCTCTAGTTGTCCTGTTCGTTTTTACGTCAATATGATGCAGAGCTCCCATTCCAAAGCTCCCGCAAATATTCTGTGGGCGAGGGTTACTGTGTTGTAACCATCCAAATGGGTGCAATCGCTTGTGGGAACGGCGACGTTGCCAAGAGGCTCAAGGTCCCGTCCGTGGACTTGACCCCAAAGGCTGAGATGTTGGTTGTTCCTACATTGCCAACGTATAGAAACGTATTGCTCACGTCCACGATCAAAAATGATGGTTGCGGAGTGCCGACCGTACCCGTTGTTATCACCGCATAAGGCGAGCCAGATATTTCAGCTAACGCTCCGGCGGTGATTTTGAAGGCAGAAACATTGTTCGACCCCTGGTTCGCGGAATAAAGGAACGACGCGGTCGAATCCACGGCGATCGCGACCGGCTTGGTGCCGGTTGCAAAGGGAGAGCCGGCCACTGCTGCCAGTACCCCGCCGCCGGAAATGCTGAAGCTCACAATCTTGTTGTTGACCGAATCGGCGGCGAATAGGAATTGCCCCTTGGGATCAATCGTGATTCCCGCCAGGGTTGCGCCGGCTCCCGCGGAAAACGGCGAACCCGCAACCGCGGCAAGCGTACCGTTGGCGGCAATGGCAAAGCCTGAAATCGTCCCCAGCGCGCCATTTCCCACGTAGAGGAAACCGGCGGTCGGTGACACCGCCATCGACTGCGGGTTGGCGGCCGTGGCAAAAGGCGATCCGGCAATCTCGGTCAGAATCCCGCGTGCGGTATCAACGTTGAAGGCGGAGATCGAGGCTGAGCCCTGATTGAGAACATACAAAAACGTGCCGGTGGAGTTGATGCCCACTGCCACGGGCTGCAATTGCACGGGCGTAGGCGGCAACGCCGTCCCAATGGGGCTGAGCACTCCGTTGATATGGTCCACGTTGAAACCGGAAACGGTATTGGACGTCAGATTGGGCACATAAAGAAAGTTCTTGGATGGATGCAGCGCGATGGAAACTGGACGCGGGCTGGTGGCGAATGATGCGATCGCGAGCGGTGTCAAGTCGCCGGTGGTCTTTTCCGCAAACCCGCGAATCGAGTTGTCTCCCTGGCCGACCACATACATAAAGGCCAGTGTCGGCGCTGTGGAACTGCTGCCTGATCCCAGACACCCGCTAAACAGGACCATGATAAATAATAAAGTTATAGCGATGAGTGCTTTCATTCGATGCTTCCTCATTCTACAGAAAATAGGAACGCAGTCTGATGCGCGCGCAATGGTGTTTAACCCGAGCAATAACCCTGGCAAGCTGCAGATCAGTCTAGCTGTTTGCCCTTATTCTATCCAGTGGGCGCGGGTGTTGTCTCCCCGGTCGGCATGCGGCCTCCGCGGTTGCCCGGACGTTCTTGAGAACGCCTTGCGTAGACTTTCTTGCGGGAATGGGCTTGAATATTCGTTGCCCGTAAACCACGGTATTTCATGAAAACCCTTCCTGCATCATTGCCGAAACGGATCGCACGCGTGATGGTGCGTGGCTCCGGACTGGCGTGGGGAGTTGCCGGCTGTATGGCAGAATACTTTTTTCGCCGGCTTGCCGGCAGGCTGCAAGAACAAAGCCGCATTGAGGTCCTGCACCGCTGGTCGCGGCGAACGCTTCCCCGCATTGGCGTCACCATTGAGGTTACGGGCTCGCCCGCCGACGGGGGCTTGATCGCCAGCAACCATCTCAGCTACCTGGATATCATCGTTT
>JBGPZS010000594.1:0-2284 GCA_041493865.1 Terriglobia bacterium | reverse complement strand
GACGAGTATTTTCACGGCTACAGGAGTTCGCTCGGCGGCTACATGGGCACGCCGCCGGTCAAATACGGGTTGTGGCAATGCGTGCTGGTTTTTCTTGCTCTCATCTTTACCTTTTCCCGGCGTAACGGGCCTATCCATCCACTGCCGGAGCCGTCGCGGCTTTCTCCTTTGGAGTTCGTCCATACGCTGGGCAAGCTCTACCGCCGGGCTAATGCCGTCCATTCCGTGCTGGCGATACCGTATGCCAGGTTCCGTATGCTGGCTGCGCGCCAGTTGGGAATCAATCACGATGTCCCCGCAGCCGACCTGGCCCGCGCAGTACAGGACCGCCTGCGCTATAAAGACGACACGCTCCCAGAGTTGTTGCGGCAAATTGAAAGCGCCTTGCAAAGTCCGGAGTTGTCGGAAGTTTTTGCGCTTGCGCTGGTGCAACAGTTGAGCCGGCACATGCACAATTTGAAAATGATTTCGAAGGAAAGACAGGAGACCAATCTTCATGCAGACCGTGTCCCGGGTCCTCACGCACGGACGAACTGAGCTGGCCAAGGTCATTGTGGGCCAGGAAGAGCTGATCAACCAGTGCCTGCTGACGGTTTTATGCGGCGGCCATGCCCTGCTGGAAGGCGTGCCGGGAATCGCCAAGACGCTGGTGATCAAAAGCTTTGCCCGGCTGTTTGATCTGGAATTCCGCCGCGTGCAGTGCACCTCTGACCTGATGCCGGCGGACATCATCGGCAGCAACGTGCTCAATCTTTCCACCAGCAACTTCGCGCTGCATCGCGGGCCGCTCTTCACTGACCTTCTTCTGGCCGACGAAGTCAACCGCATGCCTCCGCGCACGCAAGCCGCGGTGCTGGAAGCCATGGAGGAGCGCCAGATCACCATCGACGGCGCCACGCACCACCTGTCACAGTTTTTTACCGTCTTTGCCACGCAGAACCCCATCGAATTTGAAGGCACCTATCCTCTGCCGGAAGCGCAACTGGACCGCTTTCTGCTCAAGATCAAGGTCGGATATCCGGCGGCAGAGCAGGAAATCACGATCCTGGAGCACCATCACCAGGGTTTTGACGCTCACAATCTTGACGCTGCCAATCTCACCGCGCTCTCCACTGATGTGCTGGCGCAAGCGCGCGCGGAAATCCGAAGCGTTAAAGTAGAGGCCGCGTTGTTCCGCTACATCGTCGAAATCATCCGGCGCACTCGCGGCTGGCCATCATTGGCTCTCGGCGCCAGCCCGCGCGCCGCCATCAGCCTGATGATGGTGGCCAAAGCCACCGCCGCGCTGGAAGACCGCGACTACATCATCCCCGACGACGTGAAATCTTCCGTACTGCCGGTCTTGCGCCACCGCGTGATGATGAAACCGGAAGCCGAACTTGAAGGCCTGGACAGCGACCGCGTGCTCACCGAGATTGTCAGTTCGGTTGAGGTCCCCAAATAATGCAGACCCTGCTTGCGCCGGCGCCGGTGAGCGTTCGCGCTCAGCGTGCCAAACGTCTCAGCTTCGGCTTTGGACGGCGCTTCTTTTTCATCACGTTGCTGGGTGTGCTTTGGGCCGTACCTGCTTTCTGGGACGCGCGCTTTCTTCTTCTCATGGCGGCATGGGACGTCTGCGCGCTCATCGCCTGGGCCGTTGACCTGGCGCGACTGCCGCATCCCGAACGCCTCGTTATAGAGCGGTCGTGGAGCGGACCGCCGTCGCTCAGCAATGACCTTCAGGTGACGCTGGAAATCCGCAACCAGAGCGGCGTCTACGTGGCCTGCCGCGTGATCGACGATGTTCCCCGCTCCCTGATTGCCGCGCCGCCACAACTCGAAATCAAGGCACGGGCGCGCGATTCCGGCTCCGTCAGTTACACCGTTCATCCGCTCGAGCGTGGCGATGTCGCGCTGGGAGCGGCCTACCTGCGTTACCGCAGCGGTTCGCATTTTGCCGAGCGCTGGGCCCGCGCCGATCTCAAACAGACCGTCCGCGTCTTTCCCGATCTGGAAGACGCCAAGCGCCACAACATGTATCTCTCCCGCGCGCGCCAGATCGAGCTGGAACGGCGCCTGATTCGCCAGCGCGGCGTGGGCCGCGAGTTTGAGAGCCTGCGTGAATACCAGCCCGGCGACGAATTTCGCAACATCTGCTGGACCGCCACCGCCCGTCGGGGCAAGCACGTAACCAAGCTCTTCCAGGTAGAGCGCAGCCAGGCCGTCTGGATCATCATGGACGCCGGCCGGCTCCTGCGCGCGCGCGTAGGCGAACTGAGCAAGCTCGATCTTTCCGTCAACGCGG
>JBGPZS010000430.1:0-3994 GCA_041493865.1 Terriglobia bacterium | reverse complement strand
CGTCGGGCTCATGGTCCACAAAAAAGTCGGCGACCGCGTTTCCCTGGGCGAGCCGCTCTGCACCGTCTATTACAACTCGGCCGAACGTCTTGCCGGCGCTCTGCCGCTCCTCGAGCAAAGCTATACGATTGCAGCCGCCGCTCCGCTCAAGGCCCGCCCGCTCGTCCATCGCATCATCGGCGACAGCAAATGAGAAACGACCTATCCTTTCGCCGCGTCCTGCGCGATCACCGGAACCACGTCGCGCAACAACGCTTTGAACTGCCCTGCAATTTTCCTCCCAATCTCCAGCACTTCTTCGTGGTTAATCTGCGCGTTTGTTGTCCCCGCAGCCATATTGGTTACACAAGAAATCGCCAGGACTTTGATCCCCATCTGCCGCGCTACAATCACTTCCGGCACGGTCGACATGCCCACCAGGTCCGCGCCGATCGTGCGAAAGAAGCGTATCTCCGCCGGCGTCTCATAACTGGGACCCAGCAGCGCCAGGTAAACTCCCTCTGCCAATCCCAGACCCAGGCGCTTGCCCGCCTCCAAGGTCATCTGCCGGTAGCTTTTCGAATAGGCCTCGGTCATGTCGATAAAACGCAGTCCGAAGCGCGGGTCCTCCTGTCCCGCCAGCGGGTTCTGCCCTTGAAAATTGATGTGGTCTTTAATCACCACCAGCCGGCCCTGTCCGTAATCCAGGTTGATGCCGCCGGCTGCATTGGTCAGGATCGCCGCGCGCACACCCATCCGGGCAAACACGCGCATGGGGAAGACCACCGTTTGTACCGGGTATCCTTCATACAGATGGACCCGGCCCTGCATGATCACCACCGGCCATGCGCCGATATTGCCCAATACCAGTTGGCCCGCATGCCCCACCGCCGTGGAGCGGCCAAAATGGGGGATGTCGCTGTAGCTGATGCGTACCGCGTCGGTCATCTCGTCGGCAAACCCGCCCAATCCCGATCCCAGCACGATCGCCACCAGCGGCTTGATCGGGCTCTTGGAGGCAATAAACTTTGCTGCAAATTCCGCCTGGGTAAACTCGTCGCTCGTGCTCATGATGTGCGTGGAGGTCCTTTCTATCAAATAACCTGGCCCGCGCTGTGCGGGACCCAAATTGTAATGCTATAGTTTCCATCCATGTTAGTCTCGCGCCCGCTGAAAACCATCCATATCTTTCTGCTTGCCATTTTTTTGGTGGTTGCGTCGCCATCGGCCTGGTCCCAGAAAAAATCAGCGCCAGCCTCCTCGCCTGAGCAGAAGACCGCCCGCTATTTTGAGTCGGTCCGCAGCCAGCCCTTGTTGTTGCACGCATTTCTCCAACAGATGCCCAAGGGAGGCGATCTCCACAACCATCTCTCCGGTGCGGTCTATGCGGAAAGTTTTATTGCTTTTGCCGTGCAGGACGGCCTGTGCGTGGATCGAAATACTCTGGCGTTCACGCAGCCGCCCTGCGATCCCGCTGGTAACAAGCCTCCCGCCAGCGCCGCCCTGCAGGATTCCACCCTCTACGGAAGCCTCCTGGATGCGTTTTCCATGCGCCAGTTCATTCCCGGCCTTGAATCCGGCCACGACCATTTCTTTGCCACCTTCGGCAAGTTCGGCGCCGCAACCAATCGCCACACCGCGGAAATGCTGGCCGAGGTCAGATCACGCGCAGCCGCCGGCCATCTTCAATATATGGAACTCATGTTCAATCCGGACGGCGGGGCTGCGGGAAGGCTTGGCGCGTCGCTCGGATGGAATGACGACCTCAGCAAGTTGCGCGATCAGCTCTTGTCCGGAGGTCTGCCGCAAATCCTTACCGATGCCGGCAAGTTTCTGGATGATACGGAAAAGAAAGAGCAGGAAGAACTGCACTGCGGCGAGCCGCAAGCCAATCCCGGATGCGGCGTGAAAGCGCGTTATCTGTATCAGGTCGCGCGTGGACTGCCGAAAGAGGTTGTCTTCGCCCAGATTCTCGCCGGTTTTGAGATGGCCTCAAAAGATCCGCGCGTGGTGGGCCTGAATCTTGTGATGCCCGAGGATGCGTACCTGCCGGTCCATGATTTCAATCTGCACATGCGCATGTTGGACTTCCTGCACGGGCTCTATCCCAAGGTCCACATCACCCTGCACGCCGGAGAGCTGACGCAGCAACTGGTCCCCCCGGAAGACCTGTTCCACATCAGGGCGTCCATCGAACGCGGCCATGCCCAACGCATTGGCCACGGTGTTGACGTGATGCAGGAACCCGATCCTGAAGCCCTGCTGCGCATGATGGCCCAAAAGCAAGTACTGGTCGAAGTCTGCCTCACCAGCAATGATGTGATCCTCAACATTACCGGCGTCCATCATCCGCTGCCGATCTACCTGAAGTTCGGCGTTCCCGTCACTCTGGCTACGGACGATCCCGGCGTCTCCCGCGGCGACATTACGCAGGAATATCAGCGCGCAGCAGAAACTTATAAGCTGAGCTATTTTCAGCTCAAAAAGTTTGCTCGCGCCAGCCTGGCCTTCAGCTTTCTGCCCGGAGAAAGTATCTGGAAAGATCCGGCCACCGGCACGCGCGCCTCGGCCTGCGCTGCCGACAGGCCCAGCGCTGCGCAGCCCTCCGCAAGCTGCGCGCGGCTGCTTGCTGCCAGTGACAAAGCACAACAGGAATGGGCGTTGGAGAACGCGTTTTCTCAATTTGAGAGCAAATTCTGAGATAAAGGGCCTCCACCTGCATGCTCTCGCTGTTGTCTCGCCCGCTCTGGGTCTCAGCTTGACATGCCAGCTACAATAGACGGGATTTTTCCAAAGACAATCCTTACTTCTAGCTGAGAAGGGACCCAATGTCGCGATTTGCGGGTTTGCTGGGCATCATCGTCTTTTTATCAATTGCGTACCTGTGTTCTACCAACCGCCGCGCCATTCGGCTGAAGACGGTCCTCTGGGGACTCAGCCTGCAATTTCTGTTTGCATTGATTATCCTGCGTTTCACCAGGGGGCAGCATGCATTGCAAACGGCCGGAGCAGCGGTCAACAAACTGCTCGCGTACTCGTATAAAGGATCAGCGTTTGTATTCGGAAATCTAGGCTTTCCTGCGGATCCCAACGCGCATTTGCCCTTTCTCGATCCAGGCACCTCTCAGTTGGGCTTCATCTTTGCTTTTCAGGTCTTGCCCACCATCATTTTTGTGTCAGCTTTTTTTGCTCTCCTGTATCACCTCGGCGTGATGCAGTTGATTATCAAGGGAATGGCGTGGGGCATGAATCGCCTGATGGGGGTCAGCGGCGCTGAGTCGTTGAATGTCGCTGCTTCCATTTTTATGGGCCAGACGGAAGCCCCGCTCACCATTCGACCGCTTCTGCCCGAGTGCACCAGGTCAGAACTCATGACCATCATGACAGCGGGCATGGCCCACGTTTCCGGCGGCATCATGGCCGCTTATATCGGTTTTGGAATTAAACCCGAGAATCTTCTGGCCGCTGTCATCATGACCGCTCCTGGGACCATTTTGATGGCAAAAATGCTGGTGCCCGAGACCGAGCAGCCCAAAACCGCCGGCACGGTGCAGATAGCAAAAGACGAGATGCACAAAGACGCCAACATGATTGGCGCTATTGCACGCGGCACTATCGATGGCGGCCAGCTCGCCTTCAACGTCGCCATCATGCTCGTATCCTTTCTCGCTCTCATTGCTCTGGTGAACGGGCTCATGGGCTGGACCCACAGTCTCAACCACATGCACTGGTTCCCGGCGAGCATTCAGGAAGTTCTTGGTTTCATCTTTTCGCCGGTAGCTTGGCTTATCGGCGTACCCAAACATGATTGCAGCGCGATCGGCAACCTGCTCGGCACACGCACCGTTCTGAATGAGCTGGTGGCTTATCACGACTTAGGTGCTATTAAGGCCACGCTCGATCCTCGCTCTGTTACTATCGCCACTTTTGCCCTCTGTGGTTTTGCCAACTTCAGCTCGATTGGTATTCAGATCGGCGGCATCGGCTCGCTGGCTCCCAACAAGCGAGACCAGCT
>JBGPZS010000470.1:0-3652 GCA_041493865.1 Terriglobia bacterium | reverse complement strand
CTTCAGCCACTCGGCCACCTCTCCGGAGGTTTGCGGCTTCCACATTATATCAGCGTACCGGTGTTTACAGCAGCTTGCTTCAACCGCCAGTTTCCGCTCATCGCTCACACGTTCGACGATGTCCCTTTCTGTTTGTCCACCTCCGGTTTCATTTCAGAGACTGCGGCTGCCGGTGAAAGGTTCTGTCCTTCTGCCCGTCCTCCGGGCAATATCTCCTGCAGCGCCCACTGAATCCGATTTACCGACTGCTGGATTACCAGGATCTGTTTTGCCTGCTCCGTGTAAGGCACGTAGGCGATCGCTTGCAGTGCGTTGCGGACGTGATGGTTCATGGCGACGATCACGGCCAGCTTCTGCTGTATGTCTCTGGAGCGCCGTTGTTCATAAGCGAACACCACCACTCCAGCCAGCGTGCCCAGCACCAGGTCGTCCAAATAGATGTTGATGTGGGTAATGCCGCGCTTATGCAGCACTCCTTGCAGCAGCGCGCCCAGCACAAACAAGCTGAACCCCAGCAGGAAACTCAACCCGACCTGGCGGAGTAACGAAGGAGCCTTGAGGCTCCTCGACATTCCTTCATTATTCATGCACTCTAATTCCTTCAGAACTTCTGAGCCATGCCGGATCATGACATTAGGGGGTGCCAATGATAACAAAATCCATCGCCGTAGTTCTTGTTTGCCTGTTTGTTTTTGCCGCTTGTGCCCAAACTGGAACTGGCCCGGCTGCGGCCACGCCGGTCTACCAGGTCTATGCCATTCGCTATGCCTCCATTCCCGATTTTCCCGTCAATGCGCTCGTTGCCGGCGCTGACCCGCAGCGCAAACTCTCCATCGCTATGACCGTCTGGCTCATCCGCGGCAACGGCCGCAACGTCCTCGTCGATTCCGGCTTTTACCGCCCGCAATTCTTCAAGGACTGGAAAGTCGAAGGCTTCCTCAAACCCTCTGACGCCGTAGGCCAGTCCGGAATCACGCCCGCCGTGAAGCCGGAAGAAATCACTGACGTCGTCATCACGCACATGCACTGGGACCACGCCGATGGCATGGACCTGTTTCCCAACGCGCGCATCTGGCTGCAAAAAGATGAATACACTTACTACACCGGCGAAGCCTGGCAGCAGCCGCGCACCCACGGCGGCATTGAGCCGGATGACGTGCTCGCCGTGGTCAAACTCAACCTTGCCGGCCGCGTCAGCCTCGTCAACGGCGACGCTCAGGAGATCGTCCCTGGCATCACCTGCTACACCGGCGGCAAGCATACGTTCCAGTCGCAGTACGTCGGCGTCAATACCAAAGACGGCACGGTCATTCTGGCCAGCGACAACATGTATCTCTACGAGAACCTGGAAAAGCACGCGCCCATCGCCCAGACGCTCGACGCCGCCTCCAATCTCCGCGCTCAGGACCGCATGAAACAACTCGCCGCTTCGCCCCGCCTGATCGTCCCCGGCCACGATCCTGCCGTGTTTGAGAAGTTCCCCAAAGTGAGCGAGCGTGTGGTGAGGATCGAGTAAGGAGGGATTTCATCCGGTTTTTTGGTTTTCCGATTACGTGCGATGTCGGCGATCACGGCGATCACCCGATCTTTTCTTTTCCTCCCCTCCCCCTCCCATAGCCATCCCAAATTGGCGTGTATTTGCGCGACCCTCATCCCAGGTCATCCCAGATTGGCGTAGGGTTCAAAGACTGTATCTCCACTTGGCGCGGAGTTGGGTGCTTTTGCTGTTCCGATCACCTGATCACCCGCTCTTCCATCAGTGTCATCAGTGCTAATCAGTGGTAATGCTCTCCCGCTTGATCCGCGCTCATCCGCGTCCATCCGCGGTAAGTCTTGTTCTTCCCCTCTTTCCTGATCCGTTTCGTCCGTGTTGATCCGTGGTAAGGTTTTTCCTTTTCTAGCTATCTCCTCCACTCTCTTCCGCCTCTCCACGATCTGTTCCTGTCGCTCAATCAACTGTTCCTCGTCCTCCATCTCCGTCACCAGGTCTTCGTGGGCCGCCTGCCCAAACGTCGTCTTGTCCACCTTGGCCGCCGCTATCTGCAGTGAATACAACAGCAGTCCCGCTTTCTTCTCCGATATCTCGTCATCAATCAGCGCCCGTTGCACCACCATCACCGCCAGCAGTATCCCGTTCGCATCCTCCAGCGGCGGCAGCACGAGCTTCTCCGCCCGCGCCTCCAGCATCCTGTAGTGCGCGTAGCAATAGATGTGGTTGTTCATTTTGGGTGACCCGCAGCCCGTCCCGTCTGCCTTGATCGCCTGGCACCGGGGGGCCTCGTCGGCCCGGTCAAGGTTTTGCCGCAGGTTCTGGTAAATCTGCTGGTCCAGTACCCGTGTGTCCTCAATCCGCTGGGCCACGCCCGGGTTCCGTTACAGATGTTCTTTCAGGGCCGCGTAGGCCTCGCCCAACTGTTTGGTCAGCCGTGCCGCCTCTTCCCGCGCCCTCTGTTTGTCCTGCTCTTCCTGTCTCTTTAGCTCCTGGTACTCCTCGTTAGTGAGTTTGCGTCCATCTACGATCCAGTAACCCATGTCTCATTGCTCTTTTCTCCGCCCGCAAACAACTATCAAGCTTTCGTCTTACAACCCTCCACTCACCCTTCAGATCCGTGCAAATCAGTGTTATCCGTGTCATCAGTGGGTAAGGTTTCTTCCTCACTGTAGCGCACTATTTTTCTCGAATCCAGCACGAACTTGGCCATCTTGACAAAGCCATCCCGCCCCGCTGTTCATTTCTGAACACTTGACAAACACGGGCTCGCGGTGCCATTCGTTTTTTCGCATGGCTTGATTTTGGGCGGGAAGGATCGTGGAGCACAGCCGCCCTCGGCTGTGTCCGGTCGCCGCTGAGGGTGACGAAACAGCCCTTCCTCATAGCTGGCCACCCGGCCCCCCTCAAGTCAACCAAAGTAGCGTATAAATGATGCCCTCAGAAGATCGGGGGAAAGTCCGAATGGCGAATCCTGAGCACGTTGCCATCTTGCAGCAAGGCGTGGCCCGCTGGAACGACTGGCGGAAAGACAAAGACGGCCGGTCCCTGGATTTCTCCGAAGCGGACCTCACGAATCGTGTTCTCACCGGAGTTGACCTCCGCGCCGCCAACCTCTCCAAAGCTGTCCTGCGCGGGGCAAAATTCGGCAAGGGATCGCTCCTGTGGAACGCCAATCTCTCTGAGGCAGACCTCTACGGCGCCAATCTCCGCGGCGCTGACCTGCAGGACGTAAATTTCAGTGGCGCTGACCTCTTCCAGGCCGACCTGCGCGAATCCAATCTGCAAGGCGCAGATCTCAGCACTGCCAAAGGCGGCCTGCTCTCCAGACAACTCGCCGGGTCTGACCTCACCGGTGCCAAGCTGCCTGAACCGCTGGCCAAACTGTATGACAGCCTGAGTTCTGTAAAAGAGATTTCTGGCAGCGCGCAAAAGCTCTTTCTCGCTCTGCTCGCCGGATGCCTCTATTCCTGGCTTACCATCGCCCAGACCACCGATGTCGAGCTGATCACCAACCGCGCCACCACCCCGCTGCCCATCATCCAGGCCGCCATCCCCATCGTTGGCTTTTACGTGGTCACCCCGCTTATTCTTCTGTGCTTGTATTTCTACTTTCACTTTTATCTGCAAAAACTCTGGGAAGAGCTGGGCTCTCTTCCCGCG
>JBGPZS010000354.1:0-4711 GCA_041493865.1 Terriglobia bacterium | reverse complement strand
TGGAGGTGCTGAAGAAGGTGGGAACAAGGATGGGGATCATCAAGTAAAGCATGCCGCAGATTTCACAGATCGTTAATTTTTGTCGCTTCGCTCCAGCCCGCTTGTGGAACTTGCCCAGCCAAGGAGTTTGCAGCTCCTGTGACAAGCCGCTCAGCGCGCAAGCCGGCTTCGCGGCGTTTTCTTGAGAACCAACGTAGCCGCGAATTGACACGAAAAGGTGAGATCATTTTGACAACACTGTCCGACAGCCTGTTTTTATTCTTGTTTCTGTCTGTTTATTTCGATACGAATTGCCGGGCGAATACACTTCTAGATTAGCCGTATCAGGGAAATCAATGGGGGTAGTGCGTTCGTGTAGAGTTGCCCTGCCGACGGTAATCAACTTCGCTTCGGAGGCACCGAATGAAACATGACAATACCGGCGGCCCAAGCCGCCGCCGCTTCCTGCAGGGCGCAGCAGCTCTTGCAGGAGGTTCAGTATTCGCGGGCTCCAACACAGTTTTCTCCACCCTGAAAGCGTTTGCGCAAGATCCACCCAGCGGTTGCCCGGCGCCACCCACCGGCGGGACGCACTTTGTTCCCGGCAGCGATACCCGGCCGATTGTGCTGCGCAAGTCGATCAACGCGCTCACCCCGGCGGAGCTCACGAAGCTCCAGAACGCGTACACGGCGTTACGCGGCCTGCCCGCCAGCGACAAGCGCACATGGATTCTGCAAGCGGACATGCACGCGCTTTTTTGCGATTCATGCAACAACTCGCCCTTTGACATTCACGGTTCGTGGAGCTTCTTTCCCTGGCATCGCGCTTATCTCTACTACTATGAGCGGATTCTTGGTTCGCTGGTGGGCGACCTGAACGGCTTTCGACTGCCTTACTGGGACTGGGAAAACGTGCGCCCGCTGCCCACGGCGTATCGCTCTCCCGGCAGCTCTTCCAATTCGCTATGGGACGGCAACCGCAACTCAGGGATGGCGGGAGGGGGAAACCTGCCGTCCACGCATGGCACCACGTCACGGATCACTACGCTCTACGGTCTTACCGACTTCGCCACGTTCGGCGGGAGCGCCTCTTCCAACGGGTCCCTGGAACCGGACCCGCACGGAAACATTCACATGGATGTCGGCCAGCCCGGACCTCCCGGCAGCCCCCACCTGGATATGGGGAACCTTGGGTTTGCCGCGCGTGATCCCTTGTTCTTCGCCCACCACTGCAATATCGACAAGCTGTGGAGCGGCTGGAACGATCTGGCCAGCGGCGGCGGTCTTCCCCCCACGGCTTACAAAAACCCCACCAACAGCGCTTTCCTCAACCTACGCTGGCCGTTCTACGACGAAAACCAGCAGGTGGTTTCCATGAGCGCCGCGGATGTGCTCGATCACAAGAGCAACCTCCGCTACACCTACAAACTTGAGTTCCGCATCCCCCCGCTTCTGCTGATCCTGGAGTGCAGGTTCCTCTGCTGCCGGCCCGGCCCAGACCCGGGACCGTTCCTGGAAGTGACCGACAAGGTGCGGGAGATCATCATCCGGGAAGTCCGGGCGCAATCTCCCGTGGTGCTTGTGCTCCAGGGAGTGACCGTCCCAGCCGGCGCCAGCGGCTCATTTGAGATTCTTGCCGCGCATGGCGAACGCAGAATCCATGTAGGCTCACTGGGGATCATCGAGCACGGCGGCCAGCACCGGGAAAAGCAACACAAACCGCTGACCCTGACACTGGACATTACCAACGCCGCCGAGGCGCTGTTTGACAAAAAGCAACCAGCAACTCTGCATGTGGTCCGCACTCCGTATGAGCAGAAGCCAGGCGCCGCTGCGGCTGAGATGTTCCGGCCGGGCCAGAAGCTGGAACAGGCGTTTGAGCTGAAAGCCACGCACGCGGAAATCAGGACGCAGAAACGCTGATTGAACTGCAATGCTGCCGGCTGCTCACCTGCGAGCGGCCGGCAGTTCTGTTGGAACGGTGATGCTTGCCGAAGGGTTATCGGTGCTAGTAGGGATTCCTCGCTACGCTCGGAACGTTAAAGCACCACCCACCACCGTCGCCATCACTTTGCCTTGCATCTGCTTCCCATCGAAAGGCGAGTTTTTGGATTTCGAATGTGAATGCGCGACATGGTAAGTCCATTTCTGTAGGGGATCGAAGATGGTGACGTCGGCGCGGGCGCCAACGGCCAGCGTGCCGCGGCCTTGCAGGCCCATTACGCGCGCAGGGCTGGCGGAGAGCAACTCGACAATGCGCCGCAACGGGATATTGTGACGATGGTGGAGGACGGAGATGCACAAGCCCAGCGCGGTTTCAAGGCCAGTAATGCCGAAAGGCGCGCGATCGAACTCCTGGTTTTTTTCGTGCGCGGCGTGGGGCGCATGGTCGGTGGCAACGCAGTCCACGGCGCCGTCTGCCAGGCCGGCCAGCAGGGCTTCACGGTCCCCCTGAGAGCGGAGTGGCGGGTTCATTTTGAAGTTGGTGTCGTACTCGCCCACGTCTTCATCGAGCAGAGTGAAATGGTGCGGCGTGATCTCGCAGGATACGCGCAGGTGGTCGCGCTTGGCCTTGCGCACGGCACGCAGCGCGGCCGCGGTGGAGAGATGGGCGACGTGGTAACGGGCCTTGGTCTCGGCAGTCAGACGAATGTCACGCTCCACGATCGAGCTTTCCGCTTCCGCGGGCCAGCCACGCAGCCCAAGCCGGAAAGCGGTGGGGCCGGAATGCATCACGGAGCCTTCGGTCATGCGGCAGTCTTCCGCGTGCTGCACGACGGGCATGTTCAGAGCGGCTGCGGCGGCCAGAGCCGCGCGCATGATCGTGTCTTCCAGGATTGGTTTACCGTCATCGCTAAGGGCCACGGCGCCGGCGCGCTTGAGCGCGGCAAAATCGGTGAGCTGTTCGCCCCGGCTGCCGATGGTGGCGGCAGCAACGGGGAAGACGTTGACGTGGGCGCCGCGGGCAGGATCGAGCATCCAGCGCGTGATCTCCGCGGAATCATTGACCGGATTGGTGTTGGGCATGGTGCAGACGGAGGTAAATCCACCGGCGGCAGCGGCCATGGTGCCGCTCGAAATGGTCTCTTTGTGAGCTTGTCCGGGCTCACGCAGGTGAACATGAATATCGATGAAGCCGGGCGCGACGACCAGTCCGCGGGCGTTGAAGCTCTCTTCGGCCTTGCCGCGCAACTTACCCGCAGGAGCGACTTCCGTCACACGACCGTCTTTCAGCAGCAGATCGTACTTGCCCTCAAGGCGTTCAGAGGGATCGATGAGGAGACCGTTGCGGATTGCGAGAGATCCTTTGTTGTTCATGCAAAAACAAACCTATTTAGCCGCGAATGCACGCGAATGAACACGAATTCCTTTATTGCTGTTTTCGAACACAAACCTCTTGAAATGGGGCTTCGGACCGAAGTTAATCAACAGTCCTACCTCAAGATCGGTTGCACGCAGATAATTCAGGATTTGCGCTTCGTGCGAAGGATCAAGCGCTCGAGCTGCCTTCAGCTCCAACAGGACTTGGTTGTTCACAACAATGTCAGCTTTGTACTCACCAATCGGTCGGCCACGAAACCAAATGGGGGTGGCAACTTGCCGTGCTACGCTCTGGCCCGCTTCCGTCAGTCCAATAGCCAGCGCCTCTTCATATACAGCTTCGAGAAAACCGTAACCCAACTCGTTGTACACCGAATAGAAAACGCCCACGATTTGATGACACAGATCCCAATGTTTTCTTTCGTGTTCATTCGCGTCAATTCGCGGCTCATCCTGGCTCGTCACGCCACCCCCAGACAAGCCGCCAGAATCGCCATTCTCACATATACGCCGTTGTGTACCTGCTCTTCAATCACGGACTGGGGGCCGTCGGCGACTTCACTTTGGATCTCCATGCCGCGGACCATGGGGCCGGGGTGCATGACGATGGCGTCACTCTTGGCCAGCTTCAGCCGTTCCGGCGTGAGCTGGTAGTGGGCGATGTAGTTGCCGGCGTCAAGCCTCAGACCGGCAAGCCGTTCTTTTTGCACACGCAACATCATCAGCACGTCAGCTTTCCGCGCGGCCTCTTCTATATGGCGGCTGACCTTTACGCCAGGCGCCAGAGAAGTGGCGTAGTCCGGCAGAAGTTCGGGCGGCCCACAGAGCACGACCTGCGCTCCAAACTTTGACATCAGAAAAACATTGGAGCGGACCACACGGCTGTGCTGGATGTCACCGATCATGGTGATGCGCAGGCCTTTCATTGACCGCTTATGGCGAAGGATGGTGTACGCGTCCAGCAGGCCTTGCGAGGGATGTTCATGCATGCCGTCGCCGGCGTTAATGATGGGGACATGCAAATTTCGGGCGAGCACGTGCGGCGCGCCGGAAGATGGATGGCGCATGACAATGCAGTCCGCGCCAAGAGCCTGGAGCGTCTTGCCCGTATCCACCAGCGACTCACCCTTCTCAACGCTCGAGGCAGTGGCATTGATCACAGATGTGTGGGTACCCAGCAGCTTGGCAGCGAACTCAAACGAGACGCGGGTGCGGGTGGAGGCTTCATAGAAGAGGAGGGCGATGCGTTTGCCGCGGAGCAGCGGGCGGGGCCGGCCGGACTGCATACGCCGGGCCAGCTTGAGAAAAAAGGCGATTTCATCGGCCGAGAGGTGCTCGAGTTCTAGTAACGAGCGTGTGCGCGCCATTGCTAAGAAATGCGTTCCACCAGCAGGACTTGTTCTTCCTTGTC
>JBGPZS010000488.1:0-3441 GCA_041493865.1 Terriglobia bacterium | reverse complement strand
TACTTGCCGATGAGAAAGAACGTCGCCTTGGCTCCATGCTTCGCCAGCACGTCCAGCAGGTGCAGCGTATGGGGATCGTTGGGGCCGTCATCGAAGGTAAGAGCCATCTGATTGGGGTCACCGCCGTGCGTGAGCGTGCGGCCATAAAGCTGTGCCCCCGGGGCCATGGAGGCGTATCCGGCATAGCTGGCGGCGGCAGCGGAGACGAGCGTGATGAAGGGCCAAAACATTTGGTAAATGGGTAATTTGGTAATTTGGTAAATGAACGTGCGATTCATTTAACGGCCCCGGTTTACTCATTTACCAATTTACCCAATTACCAAATTCCTTTCCCGCTTTCCACAGCATGTTAACTGATTGCTCATTGCCAGCAGGCGGTTTGCGATATATGCTGCGGACAAGTCAGCGACCGTGACTCATGGCCAAGCTTTTTGAACCACCACAATATATAGCCGTGGAAGGCCCCATCCGCGTGGGCAAGAGCACGCTGGCCAACATTATCGCGGACCGGCTGAACGCACAGCGCGTGATCGAGCCGGAAGACAATCCTTTTCTTCGCGCGTTTTATGAGGGCGAACGGGGCGCGGGGTTCCAGACGCAGTTCGCGTTTCTCATCCGCCGGTTTGAACAGCTGCAACGGCTGGAAGTGGGCCCGAATTCGCGCAAGACCGTGGTGGCGGACTACATCTTTGAGAAAGACAAGATCTTCGCGTACATCAACCTGAGCGATGCGGAGCTGGAAATTTACAACCGCTATTACCAGCTCTTCCGCCAGCAACTGCCGGCGCCGGACCTGGTGATCTATCTGCAGGCCTCGCCGGAGGTGCTGAAGAAGCGGCTGCGTAAAAAAAATCTGCCCGGCGAAACGGCCGTTAGCGACGATTACATTGAAGAAGTGGTCAAAGCCTACGAACATTTTTTCTTTCACTACGCGTCGTCAGACCTGCTGGTGGTGAATACCAACGATATCGATTTCGTGGAGCGCCACACCGATCTGCAGGAGCTGCTGCGCCGCGTGAGCGAGCCTATCCGTGGCACCCAGTATTTCCTGCCGCTGGGGTCGGCCGGGACGGCGAGCGTGTAACAAATGCAAGAGTGGATTAATGAGAACTTTGCCTTCATCTTCCCTTTTTTCTTCATCGCGATATGGGTTTTCTCTTGCTATTGGATCGCGCTAACCGGCGGGTGGAGGCTTCTGGCCAAACGGTTCCGCATGCAGGGAGCTTTCCTCGGGCAAAAATGGCATATGCAGAGCGCTCGCATGCGATGGCTGGCCAACTACAACAACGTCTTGACCATCGGGGCGGACAATGCGGGATTGTTTATCGTGCCCCTCTTTTTGTTCCGTGCCGGGCATCCGCCGCTCTTTGTACCATGGGTTGAAATCACTGTTCACAGCGGGACCCAGCTATTCTTTTTTAAATTCATTGCGCTGCGCCTCGGGCGTTCAGAAGAAATCCCTTTCAGGATAAGCGCCAAGCTGGCTGCCAGGATTGAAGCTGCCGCAGGCCCGGGCTGGCCGGTGGGATACAACCGCGCCACAGAATTGCCGCCTCCGCCGATTGGTTGACACGAGTGCCGCCGCCATCCCGCAAAATAGCGCAGTAAAAAAAGCAAGTGCTCGAGGTGGAGAGGGCAGCTGTCAATTGTCCCTGCCTTGTACCAAAAACATGTACTTGCGTCAGGCAGAGGGCCGCAAAAGACATGACCGGTGCTGGTGAACTACTTCGCTAGTGACTGTGAATTGCAGATCGCGTAACATTCGATATGCAGCGAGATGGCTGAACGAAACGCAACGGCAAACCGTTGCGTTTTGTGTTTTGCTGGAACATAAAGGCGCAACTCTACGCCAATCGCAGCCTAACTGCTGAAATGCACGCCAATCTGGGATGACTTGGGATACATACTGCTCAACCCTACGCCAATCTGGGATGGCAATGGGAGGGGGGAGAGGTAAAGGGAGATCGCCGGGATTGCCAAAATCGCCGAAAGTTGGGAAACGCGAAGTACGGCAGGCATAAATGCCTGCTCCACCCACTGCTGGACACAGCAATTCTGGAACTGCCTTAGAATCAAAAAGGGAGAATGCCAATCGAGACACAACCCGGAGTCCTGAGCTTTGAAGATGCTTACGAAGCCGTAGCGGAGCGCTGCCGCCAAATCCTGAAAGCTGGACAGGCACGGAGCGAAGAGGTCTTGTTGCTGCAGGCACTGGGCCGTGTGCTGGCGGAACCGGTGGCGGCCGACCGGGACTTTCCTCCATTTGCGCGGGCCACGCGGGATGGCTTTGCCGTGCGCGCCCAGGATTTGCAGAACGGAGTGATGACCCTGCGCGTGGTGGGGCTGGTGCGGGCCGGCGACAGCTACGATCTGCCGGTTGCCGTGGGTGAGGCCGTGGAAATCATGACGGGAGCAGGGGTGCCTGCGGGCGCAGACACCGTGGTGATGGTGGAATACACGCAGCGCAAAGCGGCAGAGAGGCCGGCGATCGGCGGCGTGAGTGAGGCCGAAGCTCACGACAGTAGCAACGAGAACGAAGACGACATTATCGGCATTGAGGAGCGCAAAGAGACGCCGCTTGACGCCAGCGTGCCCGAAGACCTGGTCGAGATCCAGAAAATGGCAAGCGCCGGAGAGAACATTGTGTCTGCCGGAGCCGAGGCCAAGGCTGGACAGGAGCTTTTGCGGCCGGGAGCGCGGTTGGGACCGGCGGAGATTGCTTTGGCGGCTTCAGCGGGCAAGGCCAGCCTGAAGGTATACCGCAAGCCGAGAGTGGCGATTCTTTCCACGGGAGATGAGCTGGTGGAAGTGGCAGAGAAGCCGGGGCCGAGCCAGATTCGCAACAGCAATAGCTATTCCCTGGCGGCGCTGGTGGCGCAGTGTGGCGGCGAGCCGGTACAACTGCCGATTGCGCCGGACGAAGAAGGCAAGCTGACGGAGTTGATTCAGGAAGGGCTGAAGACCGACATGCTGTTGCTCTCCGGCGGCGTCTCAATGGGAAAGTTTGATCTGGTGGAACCGGCGCTGAAGAGCCTGGGAGCGCAGTTCTTTTTTACCGGAGCGCTGATCCAGCCGGGAAAACCGGTGGTGTTCGGCAAAGTTGGCAATGTTCCGTTCTTCGGGCTTCCGGGAAATCCGGTTTCAGTGATGGTGACGTTTGAACTCTTTGTGCGGCAGGTGGTGGAAGTGTTGAGCGGGGCTGGGCCGTCACGTTTGAAGTCGGTCAAAGCGAGACTCAGGAAGGACTTCAAAGCCAAGACGGGTTTAACCAGGTTTTTTCCGGCAATGCTGGATGGTGAGTTATATGATCCCGAAGTCGAGGTGGTGCCGTGGCAGGGGTCGGGCGACATGCTGGCGGCGGCGCGGGCGAACTGCTATCTTGTGGTGCCTCCGGACCGGGAGAAGCTGGTAAAGGGAGAGACGGTCACGGTGTTGATGCGG
>JBGPZS010000289.1:0-5471 GCA_041493865.1 Terriglobia bacterium | reverse complement strand
GCGCGGCCAGGTGCTGACCTGGCACGCAGACAGGCCGCGGAAGCGCAAGCTCGCGGCGAGGCTGAAGTTGCTCGTCTGGAAAAGCACTACGGAACCACGGATGGCCAGGAAGCTATCAGGAAATACCAGGCGGACTATGATGCCGTCACCGTCCAGCTTGATGCTCTGGCATCGCGGCACTCCGGGTATCGCTTTATCGATGACCCGCCGCTCACGCTGGATAGCACGCTCGACTTTCATCAGAGCACGCTGGCGGGTGGTATTCCCGTGGTGGCATCCACGTTTGACAATATGACCAGCGCCACCGTGGGCATGGCTTTACGCCTCGATGAGGTTCCTGACGACGAACTGGTTTACCTCTCGGTCCTGCCCGACCTCTTGCGCAATACCGGAGTGATTGCCGGCAGCCATCCCATGAGCTATCAGGAGATGAGCGGACGCATTCGCCGCGAGATCCTGGACCTGGACCTCCGTTTCGATGCCAACTACCGCACTGAGCGTGCTGAACTTGTAATCACAGGCTCGGGCAACGACATCGAGGAATCCAGAAGAGCGCTTGCCTGGATGAAGCTGGCGTTGTTCAGCCCCAATTGGACTCCGGCGAATCTGCCGCGGGTCCGCGACGTGATCGATCAATCGCTGGCCGGCCTGCGCACCGTGATGCAACAGCCGGAAGAGAACTGGGTCACGGCGGTGCATGATTCTTTCCGTCGCCAGGGCAATGGGGCCTTGCTGGCGACCTGGTCATTTTTTACCACGGAGCACAACTACCAGCGCTTGCGCTGGATGCTTATGGATGCCGCAACTCCGGAGGCGCGAGCGGAAGCGGCCGCATTTCTTGACCAGTTTGCCCGCGCCGGCAGTGAAGCAGATCGTGCCGGACTCAGCGCGCTGCTGGCGGCAATGCAGAAGAAAGCAGCGCCGTCCGCGGCGTTGCCGGCCAAAATGAAGACGTATCTTGACCTTTCCGGCCAGCTTTCCCCTGCGGCAAACCGCATCGCCGTGGAGGCGGCCAAGGACATGGAACAGGCCGTGAATGAAGTCCCGGATGACTCACTGGCCAAGGACTGGGCCTATGTCGCCAGGGAAATGCGCCATGACCTGCAGGTGACGCCGCAAGTAGCGCTGGCCCGGCTCAACGCGGTCCGCCGGCGCATCTTGAAGACGGCCAATGCCCGCATGTATGTGGTCGGCTCGCAGGCGAGCCAGCAACAGTTGCAAGCCGGCATCGCGGAATTGATTGCCGGGCTCTCCAGTGAGAAGCGTTCGCCCGTCGCTAATGGCAAGGTGTTTCTCGTAGCATCCAGGCTGCAGGGCCGCATACCTGACGCCAAGGACCCAGTCTATGTAGGCCTGGTAAGTCCTACCATGCAGAAGGGCGTGTTCATCAACACCGTGCCCACGGCCACCTTTGGCCAGGCGGACCGCGAGATTCTCCTGCAATTTCTGGCCTCGCGGCTTTACTCGGGCGGGGGCGCGCACAGCGTCTTTTCCAGGACGATCGCCGCGGGCCTCGCCTACAGCAACGGAATCGCCAGCTCCAGCCGTTCAGGATTGCTGCGTTACTATGCCGAGCGCGTGCCGGAACTGCCGCAAACGCTGAAGTTCGTGATCGATATGATCAAGCACGCCGGGCCCGATCCCAGCCTGGTGGAGTACGCCATCGCCACGGTGTTTGCCGACTCCCGTCCTGCCGGCAGCTATGAGTCACGCGCCGCGGCCATGGCCGCCGACTTCGCGGATGGCCTGACCCCGCAAATGACAGAGCACTTCTTTCGCGCGGTCCTCGACTTGAGAAAAACGCCGGGGCTCGCCGACGAACTGTTTAAGAGAATGCCCGGAGTTTACGCAACCATCCTGCCCGGTTTTACGCAACAGGGCACGCCCGTGCCGGGAGGCACGTATCTGGTGATCGGTTCGCCGCAGCAATTGGACCTTTACCAGAACTATCTGCAATCCGCTGTTGGGCCGGAAGTCCGGCTCTACAGGATCTATCCCCGGGATTTCTGGATGGTCACAAATTTCTGACCTCAAGACCATCGTGACGCGGGGCTTACCGCTTTGCCGGCCCCAGCGCCCACGCTTCCAGTTGTCCGATCTGGCGCATGAGCTGTATCTGCGCGCGGTCCAGCTCAAAGCTGGAGTTGAGATACGCGGTGTAACGCTGGTGTTCCGCTACGCGAGCGTTTTCTTCGTCTTTTATGCTGGCGGCCCCGCTCTCGATTTTTGCATGCGTTGACTCAATGTCGGACTGGGCAAGCTGGTGTTCCAGTTGCGCCACTTCACGCGCCGCTGCCAGTTGCTGGACGGAGCGTTGCAACTTCAGCGTCTCCGTGCCCACTTGTTCCTTTACGGTCTGCGCCTCTTTCCTTGACTTGGCTGCGTCCGCCTTCGCCACTTCGGCCGCAGCGCGCTGCACCGGGTTGAAGACAGGGAAGCGGATGGCCACGCCGGCGGTTATGTTGTTGCGTTGGAACTTCAGGAAAAACTGGTCATAGTTGTTGAAGCGCGATAGCAACGCATACTGCCCCACATAATCCACTGTCGGATACAGCATCTTGTGCTCCGCCTGCGCCCGGAATTCCTTCGCCTGGGCCGACGCCTCCGCCAACTTGATCTGGGGATTGTTCTTCACGGCCTCGCCCGGCAGGTCCTGGTCCTGGGCCACAGCGGGCATGTCCGGGATGGTTTCCGTGGAAGTTTGAATGGACGCCGGAGGGAGTCCGGTGAGCTGTGATAACCGGAGCCGCAACTGGTCGGCGGCAGCCTGTGCTTGCGCGATGTCCAGCCGGGTCCTGGCGCCGGCGAGTTTGGCACGCGTAGCGTCCACCTGACTATCCAGGCCGGCCTGTACTCGCTGCGACACAATGTCCTGGAATTTCTGCGCGGCCTGCTGCTGCTCTCTCTGGATGGCCAGCGAAGACTCCAGCAGATCAAGCTGCACGTAGTCGACCGCGGTTTCCATGATCACTTCATTGCGACGGTCCGCATTCTGGGCCGAGGTGGCCGCCATCTCACTTCGTGCTGCCTTGAGGTAGTTGCGTTGCGCCAGGTTCAGGAGCGCGCCCTGGAAGTTGACGTTAAAAAGCGCTGGGGCTGCGCCCTCCAGGCTGAGGGGAAAGCCGTAAGAAGCGCCCAGTCCGGCGCCCAGCACCGTCTGCGGCAGGAAAACATCGCGTACCTGCGTGATGGCTGAGTGAGCGCGCTGCAGGTCAGCCTGGGCCAATCCGCTGGTGGTGCTGTTCTTTAGCGCCAGTTCGATTGTCGTGCGGAATGCCAGCGGCTTGTCCTTTCCGGAAGCAGAGTCTTGCGCGAGCAGAGTTGCCGGAAGCGCCACGATCCAGGCTGCGACCACGATGACACGGGCATGCAATTTCATTTTTTCACCTGCGCGATATGATGTGGATGGTTGGAAAGACGTGATTCTATCGAGAAACGCGCGCCAGCGCATCCCGCGCCGGTTTGTACTGTGAGGCCATTTCCAGCGCCACCTGGAACTCGGCTGCGGCTTCCTTCTTCTTGCCTTGTTTTTCCAGCAGGATTCCCAGAAGGTAGTGGGCCTGGAACGCCGGGCCGTCTTCTGACGGATCTTGCTGGGCAACGTAATGGCGCAACATTTGCGTCGCGCCCCCGAAATTGCGGCCGGAATGCAGTAAGAGAGCGGCTGAGTCAAATTCCGTCACGTCACCCGGGCGCGCGGCAGCCAGCGATTGGTTGATGGCCGCCTCCATTTCAGCCAGCCGTCCCGTGCGCCGGTAAAAATGCGCCAACTCCACCCAGTAATGGGCCGGGGTGCTGCTGGCGGCGGCAGCCTTCTTATACGCGGCTTCCGCTCCCCCGCTGCCCTGCTTTTCTTCCACGCGTGCGGAGACATAGCTGGCGAGGGCGGGATCATGCTTGGCGATGTAGTCGGCTTGCTGCCTGGCCTTGTTCTTGTCGCCGCCCAGAAAGCCCGGGGCTTCCAGGTAAAATTCGCTCAGGTCGGCGCGGGCCATTAGATTGTTGGCGTCCAGGGCCACAGCGCGTTCGAATTCAGTCTTCACCTTGCGCGCCAGGCCGAACGCCGTAAATGGGCTGGCATCTTCCGCTTTTCGGCCCAGGGCGCGTCCCAGCCACAGGTGATAGGAACTGTTCTGGGGGTCCAGCGCAATTGCCTTCTCCGCCATGCGCACTGAGTTGTCCCACAGTTCAAGCTGGTAGTAGACGCGGGAAAGCAGATGGTAGGCCCGTGCATCATTGGGGTCATGTCCGATGCTCGCGTTCAGCGCGCGCACCGCTTCGTCGGCTCTGCCCGCCTTGAGCAGGGCCGCCGGATCGGTATCGGCGGCGGCAATGCCAAGCGCGAAGGAAAACAAAACTACCAACCGGCGCAGGGTCCTCAACGCTCAACCACCTTCACTTCCATTCCACTGCGCAACGGCTGCGCGTTGATGGCGCCCAGCGCGATCAGGGCCCCTTCCGGAATTCCTTTTACTATTTCCACGCGCGTGAGGCTGGAAAGGCCGGTCTGCACCTCCTGCGCCTGGATCTTGTCGTCCACAATCTTGTAGAGGTAGCGCTTGCCGTCAAAATCATGCACCGCTTCGCGCGAAACCGTGAGCGCGCCGTCATGCCGCGAGGCCACGATGCTCACGTTCACATTCACGTTAGGCAGCAGCTTGCGGTCGGAGTTGTCGATCTCAGAAGTGATCTCACCCACGGTGCGCGTTCCCACCATCGTTACGGACGTGGGTACGCGGGTGAGCGTTCCTGCCCAGGCGCGGCCAGGAGTGGCGTCCCACTTGACCTCCACCGTTTGCCCTTTCGCCAGCCGGCCGATTTCCGGTTCGTCCACAAAGGCGCGCACCCGGACTCTTTCCAGGTTTGCCACCTGCACCAGCAAATCTCCGCCGTTCACGTACGACCCGCGCTTCACCGGGACCTGGTACACCGTTCCGGCAAATGGCGCAGTTACGTTGGAATGGTGAAGTAATTCCTGCGCCGCGGCGTAGGCGGCGCGCGCTTCGGCCGCGGATGCTTCCACTTTAACGACCTCGGGCGAGGAGAAGCGCCCGTTCAGTTTCGATTGCAGAAGCTGCACGTCAGCTTCGGCCTTCTTCTGGCGGTTCTCCGCCGCCTCCACCTCCGCCGGCGACGCGGCCCCGTTCTGGCGCAGTTTCTGGATGGCTTGCAGGTTGCGCTGCGCTTCGTCGCGCTCCGCCTGGGCCTTGGTCAGGTCCGCGCGGATGGTCAGCACCTCTTCCTGCGTGCCCCCGGTCTTGATGGCGTGGAGCGCTGCTTCGGCTGAACGCAACTGCGCCATCGCGCGTGCGGCCTGGGCGCGGGCCTCGGCGTCATCCAGTTGGACCAGAAGCTGACCTGTCTTCACGTGGTCGCCTTCGGCCACCAGCACGTTTTTCACCGTGGCCGGGGCAGGAGCATGCGCCTCAAAACTGTTGATCGGCTCAATCTTTCCGTTGGTGGAGATCACG
>JBGPZS010000155.1:0-8287 GCA_041493865.1 Terriglobia bacterium | reverse complement strand
GCGTTTACTCAAGACGATATGGAACGGAACGCGGCGGTGTGTGTGCTTGGCCAGACGGTTGCCGCGAATCTGTTTGAGGACGAGGACCCGATCGGCAAGACCATCAATATCAAATCCGTGCCTTTCAAGGTGATCGGCGTGCTCCAGGGCAAAGGATTCTCAGCCACGGGTCAGGACCAGGATGATTTTGTAGTCATGCCGCTGACCACGGCACAGAAACGGATCACCGGCGTGGAGTGGCTGGATGACATCTTCTTTTCCGCTGCTTCAAGGCAGGAGATACCCGAAGTCACCAAGCGAATCATTGGGGTGATGCGCGAAAGACATCACCTGCGGGCAGGCGAAGACGATGACTTCAACATTCGCACGCCGGAGGAACTCATTCGCGCCCAGCTTGCTGCTGCCAATGTGTTCACCCTATTGTTGGGCAGCGCTGCCTCCCTGTCGCTGCTTGTCGGTGGGATCGGAATCATGAATATCATGCTGATCTCGGTCACCGAGCGCACCCGCGAAATCGGCATCCGGTTGGCGGTTGGGGCCACCGAGCAGGACATCCAAATGCAGTTTCTCAGTGAAGCTATCGTGATGAGCCTGATCGGCGGCGCGCTGGGCGTGCTTGCCGGGGTACTGGGATCTCTATTGCTGCAGAACACTCTGAACTGGGAAATGCAACTCTCAACCCAGATTATGGCGATCGCAGGTCTGTTCTCGGCGGGCATTGGGATTTTCTTTGGCTACTATCCCGCGCGGAAAGCTGCACAACTCGATCCCATTGAAGGCCTTCGTTATGAGTAACTCTTGGAACAGCAGAGTGACCCCCAAAAAGGGGCCAGGAGCGTCGAAACCACCGAGCTTCTATTGATCTCTGTAACTCTTTACAGTTCTCAAAGCTGCCAATCACTTTTAGTCTGAATTTGTTCCATCGTCCACGGGTGGCAGGGCTGCCGAAAGCTGCGACAATTCGGCTCCTCTCCAGGCTGGCCTCTTGTCGCAACAGCCCAATCCAACGAGAACCTCTTCCTGGGTTGAACGGGCTGATGCAGTTGGAGCGGGTGGAGAAGATAAGTGGCACAGCTTGATACAAGTACAAGACTTGCTTTCGATCGTACCCGCGCCGCTTATGATCGGACAATGATGGCGTGGGTGAGGACAGCGACTTCGTTGATCAGCTTTGGTTTCGCCATATTCAAGTTTTTTCAATTGGAGTTAGGTCAGGTTGAGCACGAACGCCATTTGATCGGGGCCCGGGGATTTGCCGTGCTCATGGTGGGCATTGGACTGATCTCGCTGTTGATGGGGTCTTGGGAATACCATCAGAATATGCGGTCGCTGCGTGTGCAGGCCCCCGATCTGCCTCGCTCCCGAACAGGTGTGCTGGCAGGCTTGATCTTTACCCTCGGAATTCTGGCCTTTGTCCTGGTATTTTTGCGGAAATAGCGCCACGTCTTCCATCTCTCGGCATGCTGCATTTCCCGTGGTTCTCAACAACCGTGCCAGACCGCCATCCTTATATATACCGGCATCCTTTATAGAAAGAGCACGCCATTCAGAGTGGAACAGGAGATTCCGGAAGTAAAGTCCACTCGCACTTGCTGGTTGATCGGGAACCGGCTGCGCTGGTCACCACAAAAGCTAAATGTGCTGGTAATCCCGGTGTTATTGCTCAGCGTGACCGCGGTAACGGTGAGTGACACACCGCTAAGGTCGTTGGTCGATTCAAGTTGCACTGTGATCACTGTTCCGCTAACTGTGGCGGGATTGCCGGGATTGGAAACGAAACCGACAAAGATCTGCCCGCAGCCGGTCAATAGAATACACAGTGTCATGAGATGAAGGAACAGACTGCGCGCCATGATGGCGTTCCCCAAAAAGAACCCATTTCCTGACTAAATTATAATGAGCAGATTTTGCCTGGTGGACTGTTAGTGCTGACAGTCTCTCACGCACGAGATGAGCAGTGACTCGTTGGCGAGGCTTACATTTTGTGATAATCGAAATTTTTTATTGTGACGGTGAGTTGCTTGCTGACGCCGTTTACCAGCATATCGCTTACATGGTTCGTGCCATCTGGAAGCCGCTCAAATTGCGCACTCAATGTCACGGCGTCTTTTGGATCGTTGAGATATGAGGAGACCTCAATGCCCTGGAGTTCCTTTTGCTCCCGATTCAAGGAGAACGTTACGCTGTCACCGGGTTTCACGTAATCGTGAATGACTAGCCGAACGTCGCCGGAAGCGGCTCCCGCTCCAATCGAAACATTACCTTGCTGGTAGGCTTGCTGCAATCGTCCTGGATCCGGTTGAGTGTAGCTTTGCGCCAATTCCTTGATCTGCTGCGCGTATTCTTGAAACTCTCCCGTCTTCTTCTCGACAATCCTGTGCTTCAACCCGTGCTGGTGTTGGCTGCTCGATGCGCTATCGTCCTGGGCCATCGGCGTTTTCAGCGGCTTTCCATCCGGCCCCAATTCCACCTGGAAAAGGTCCTGCTTCTTCTGTTTTCCTTTAATGGTGATGGTTTCCTGCTGCTGCCAGCGATATTGCGCCAGGGCTTGTTTGTTTCTGGCAGCCGCTTCCTTCATCTCGCTTACGCTTTGTTGTACTTGCGAATTTTGGGTCGCTGCGGACCGTGGTGCTACCAGCCACCCGAGGATGGAAAACGCGGTCAGCACCAGCGCCATCATGGATCGCCGTGTAACGTCCGTTTTGAGACGTCTCATAGCTCTTGCCTCGCTTGCACAGTTGCCTTCAATGGAAAGCACAGAAAGGCCGCCTTATCCGCAGTTGCAGGCGGCCTCTCGTCATCAAGAGTCGATCACGTGCGGTTGTGCGGCCCAATCATGTTGTGCGGCCCAATCATTTGGGCGTGTCGGGTGCGTTGATGCCACGATTGACCAGCAGCTTCACTTCCACACGTTGATTCAGATCGCGTCCTGCGGCAGTGTCATTGGATGCAAGGGGATTAGTTGTGCCCATCGCCGCGGGCGTCACTATGTGCCGCAAAGGAACGCCTCCCTGCTGTTGCAGGAATGTCACAACTGCTTCCGCTCGCTCATCGCTCAACTCCTCGTTGCGCTTCGCATCGCCGCTGGAACTGGCATATCCCCTCACCTGGATGAGATAGCCCTTCAGCGGCTTTGCGTCCTGGGCCATTTGCGTCAGTGCGGCCTTCCCTTCAGCGGAAAGCGTCGCGCTCCCGGTTGCAAAAGTCATCATGGCCACGCCCTTGGTGTCCCAATCGCTCAGCTCGGAAAAGCGCTTATTGGCCGCTTCAATGTCCGCCTGGTTGGTTCCGATTTTTTCCGCGTTCGCGGAAACACCAGCAGCATTGGTCTCGACTCCCTTTTGGTTGGCCGCCACCTGTGCCTTGGTTGGCGTCAGACCGGCCTGGATCGTACGCGCAGTTTTTAGGTCCTCTGAAGTGAACCGGATGGTATCGGCCTGGATTTGTCCGTTATCGCCGCCAACACCCTTTACATCCACCGCCAGTCCCGGGATGAGGTTGGTCTCCGCACTTTCCTTATGCCGGAACACGCCCTTCGGCTCTTGTACTTTTGTTGCATCGTTCAGCACAACCACCACTTTCCCGTGGTCATTGGTCTGAACAGTTATGCTGTCGCCATCTCGGGTTGTGATCAATCCCTTTACCTCGGCCTTTTGGCCAGGGGTGATCTGGGCTAATGCTGGCGACGTAAACAGGCAGCACAGCAACGCGACACACGCGGGTATCCACTTAGCATTTCGGTACATAGTCTCCTGCTTTCTGTGTTCTGGTGCGTTCGTTGGCCTGTTTGGCTGAAATCATGTCGCCCAAGAACACTCTCAGTTCCATTTGGCCGCGTTGAGATCAACTGGTCCGGGAAATCTTTAAAGACCAGCGTGGCGTAAGCAGTACGGATCAGTTGGCTTTCCGCAGCCTGAAATGAATGGTAGAAACGTCTGCTTCTCACGCCTACTGGTAAAAGTGCCAGACAACAGCGGACTGTCAGCTACGGCGGGTTTGCCAACTGCTTCTGCAGGTCGATCATGGGCTGCTGGCTAACTCGGATGAACCCCTGCCAGGGGCGGTCCAAATCGATAATTACAGACAGGACCCCGCTGATCGAAACAGCCAGCAGCACGATGGAAACCATATGCCGTTTGCCAATCAGCCCGAAGCCATAGCCCAAAAGCGATGCCGCCAGCATCGCGATCAGTATGTTGAGAAAGATCACTGACTGAGGCACATGGCCCCAAAAAGCGGCCCAGCGCATAGCCTCCAGATCAATGGACTGATTGAGCGATTGCAGCAACAGGCTGGCGTTCACGGAGCGGTCCTTGACCGCGAATCCCGCAGCCCGAGACCACAATTGGCCTTGCAATCGCGTTCCTTGCGCTCGCACTTCAGGCAGTTCATCCAGCTTCTGTTTTGTGAAGTAAAGCGTGCGCGCGTCCACATATTGGCGGAGCAGTCCGGCAAACTCTGCGTTGTCAGGTGCCGGCATCATTTTTGAGCGTAACCACGTGGTACCGATAGCGTTGGCCTCATCGACAACTAGTTGCCTCCGCAGTTCGAAACGCGTGACCGCCATCGACATGGTGAAGCCCATCAGCAGTCCCAGCACGCCAAGAATGGCGCTCTCAAAAATTGTGTTTCTGGAGCGCACCGCTTCATCCAGGCGTGTGCGCGCCCTGTACCCGGCCCTGAACCCGATTTCACTGCATGCCAGCATGAACAGCAGAACAACGAGGGACAGCAGCCATATAGGAACTTCGAAGAAAAGATAACGATTCACGCTTTCCGTCTGTATGCGATGATACGCGGCAAATCTTACTGCTTAGCCGGCATCCTGCTCCAGGAGCACCTACCAGGGCGCTAGCACCGGATAAGTATTGTGGAATTGCTAAATCACAAACGACTGGCAGAAGTAACAGCAGCTCGGATTGCAGGGGTGTTGCTTTCTTGCCATGCCTGATTCGCGCATGGCGAAACCCGTCATTTCTGGTCCTTCGGTTTTTTGTGGAGTATATGCGTGATCTCAGTTGCAAACTCACCGATCCAGTTGGTGAGGACGCCGAACCCGGCCTGTGTGAACACGCTTTGGTAGCCATGGACCCACGCCTTGCTGCCCGGCTTCCACAAGCTTGCTGTCATTCCCGCACCGAGGGCGGCCCCGTAGAGCGCGAACTGCGGACGCAGTTCCTTTTCTGTCTTGTTATAGGTGACGAAATTTCTGACGAACGCGTGCTTTGTACGGGGCCAGAATCCTGAGCAGCGGCAGAGATCGTAGCGCGGCTCGTACTGCAGCAGCGCATTCCCCACGGCGGAAAAACTATTCTGGATTACGAACTGCCCCTCGCGCGAAGCCAGCCGGCGTCCGAAACCTCCCGGGGTGCGTCCCCATTCAGAAGGACTATTCGTGATCTGGTCGCTCAGAGCAAACAAGCCTGTCTTCAGGTAAATGCCGGGGGTGGTGAAGGTTTGGAGCACGTAGAGCTTCAGGCGTTGATGGCCGGTCAGCGGCTGTAAAGGAACGTCCTTGGGGACGAACGCCCCATACAGCCAGTTCACATTCAGCTCTTTCTGGTTCGGTGGTGGCGCTGCCGGTGGCGTCGGTTTTGTCTGGCTCGAGGCAGATGCCCAGCACAGTGAGATGGTCAAGCATACAACGATGCGGCGCCGCACGTGCATTGGGCCCTCCGTTCGGCACTTCAGCATCAACTCTTCGGCGGATATTTCTCAAACATCTTCTTGACCATTTTTTGGACTTTTTCTATGTTCTTGTTGGATTTGTCAGAGAGTGTTTCCGAGGCCGTTCCGCGCCATACCACCATCTTTTTCTGGGGATCAGCCAGATCAACCACGAGCGTGCCTTCGTTCTCCACAACTTTTTGTACGGTTGTCATGGAGTTATACCAGCCCATGCTATAGCCCTCAAGCGACACGTTCTGCTTGACTCCCGCGTTATAGACAACGAGTACGTCAGGCGTCGCGCCGGGATCCACTTTCGTGAACCCCTTTTGCGCCATCTGGTCATCAATGAAGCCCACGATGCGCTGGTTCCATAACGGGTCCTGAATTGGGTGCGGTGATGTTCCCCACGCATACGTCTTGTATTTGGTGAAGTCATCTCCCCGCTGCCAATCCACATTGACCTTTTGCGCCAAGGCAACCACGCTAACCAGGCATATCAACATCATCCATAAGGAAACAAAACGGGATTTCATGAGATCTCCTCTGTGAAAGCGGCGCAGCACCCATGCTCCCGCATTGAAAGTTGGATCTCATGAGGCCTCGCGTTCTGCATTTCACGCGCTGCAAAGACTTAGTACAGGAGTGCGTGTAGCGACCAATCAAAAACACAAGGTCCGGATGCTCAATCCAAGAGTGCGGCCTTCTCTCAATTTGGAAGATAGCGAGACCCTGGGGCACATGGAACTGGTAAGAGTTACAGGGGAGGTAAGCGTGATCAAGTGGAGCGGGACAAGGAGAGTGTCACATCGCGATTGCAAACCAGGAATATTCAGAATTATTCTGCGGCGACGGCGGAAGTGTCATCTTCAGATTCCGGACCGATAAACTGTTTGCCGGCGACTACATCCTCGACCGCAGGTAATAGTTGGCGGACGGCATCTGACTTAACGACATAGCCGCAAGCGCCAGTGTTCATGGCTGCCTTCATCACCGCGCGGTCACTATTTTCCGTCAAGAACACTATTTTTGAGCTGGGAGCAACTCTGCATATATGACGGGCAACTTCGATTCCATTCATCACGGGAAGACCGATGTCCAGCAATACCAGGTCGGGTTGCAACTCTAACGCTTTCCCAACCGCTTGCAGCCCATTCGTGGCTTCGCTGATCACCTGCAACGCTGTGTTCGACTGGAGCAATGACTTGACGACCTGGTGCCACGGCACAAAGTCATCCACTAAAAGAATTTTGACGATTGACAATTTCCTGGGGCCTCTATGTGTTTCACTTCGCCGTCAGGCCCTCAGACGGGCGCTTCTGCCGTGAGCAAACATCTAGAATGACACGGGAATGGACCGCCGTCGTTGCTCAAGAGCAACTTGATTCTCCATGTCGCTGAGAAGAATGCCACGATCCGGGAAATAGGCGGCTTGTGCGGGTATTCAGGCACTGCGGCGAAAGAGAAGCTCCGGAGAGCGGAGCAGGATTTTTCCGCGTTCTTTGGTCAAAACGCCATTGCGGCTCCACTCACTCAGCAACCGGCTTGCCGTAAAATGGCTTACATTAGCGGCATTGGCCAGGTCCTCATTTGTAACATCAAGTTCAATGCCTCCAGGGGCCTTACGGCCAAATCCCCAGGCGAGATTTGCCAGTACCCGACCTAGCCGCTGTCGGGCGGTATGACAGGTCAGCGCCGCATGAGTGGCAACATAGATGTTCAGGTAGTCTGCCTCAACTGACAACGCGTTCTCAGTCAATCTGGGATATCGGGCAGCAAGACTTCGAATCGTGGCTCGCTTCCAAAGCAGCATGCGGCTGGGCTGCACTGTTTCCGTGCTGACAATATAATTGGAAGGTTTTGGCAAAAGCGCTGCCCCACCGAATATTTCTCCCGGCGGAAGCCACAAGAGGATGAGCTTCCGGCCCTCTTCTGTAATAAAGAAATACCGCGCCCTGCCTGCCGTCAGCAGGAAGAGATGTTCAGCATGCGCGGCTTGGGTGGTGATGACCGAGCCTGCAGGGAAGTGTCGTTCGGTTGCGGCAGCCATGACTGCCCTGGCATCCGGCGCAGCTAGCCCCTCTAGAAATCGCGGGTTCAGGCCTTCCCATGAAGAGGCACCGCCGGAGGAAGGCATTGCGCGGCGTTCGCCAGCCGGCAAACAAGCAGATTGCGAGCTGTTCACTGGAGGCCTCCAATTTGTGTTTGCTGCCTGGAGGATGCGGCCAGGAGACGGCCGGCACGTGAGCGCTGCCCGTGAGACCGGTTCCACGCCATGATCGTTATCTCCTTCCTAATGTAGGTCTATCCGATTCCGTTGGGTCTTTTTCCGGCTGGTCTTTCCTTCCTCGCCGCAGCGTAGGTTTGCTGATGTCGTTATTGACCAGGGAACGTACTCCGACCGTGATACTTGCCACGCGAGATTTCACTTCATCAAATTCACTCGTGGAAATGACATATTGATCGCGTTGTGGCAGCATGCTCCCGATTTCCTCCTGTGCTCTGCGAATCCTGTCCGTGGTCATGGGATGGCTCGCAAACAACCTGACGACAAAATTTCCATCTTTCTTCTGATGGACGGAGATTCTCTCAAAGAAGTTGACGAAAGCCAGTGGATCAT
>JBGPZS010000127.1:0-9355 GCA_041493865.1 Terriglobia bacterium | reverse complement strand
CCGGCCGTGACACCGCCGCCGGCAAGAGCTTTGAGGCCTGGGTGCGGAAATACTGGGAGAAGAAGGCGGCGGGAGAAAAGAACATAGGCATTCAGGCGGAAACTCTGGAATAGATTTCTCTGAAATCCCGAGCGCAACGAGGGACCCCTATCGATTCGAAGCTGCTGGGGTTGACGCCAATAGAGATCTTTCATTGACATCCAGAATTGAAGGCAGGGAGTTTGCTTTTACTGAAGATCACGGTTAGTAAAGGGTTCCCTCGCTGTACTCGGGACAAAAGAAAAAGACGATGAAGGCCTTCATCACAGGAGCGACCGGATTTGTTGGCAGCCATGTTGCGCGGGCGCTGGCGGCGCAGGGCGCGGAACTGCGGCTGCTGGTGCGCGCAACGAGCCGGACGGAGAACATCGCCGACCTGAGGGCCGAGACTGCGGTTGGTGATCTGCGCGAGCCGGGGTCGTTGAAGAAAGCGATGGCGGGCTGCGAATTTGTTTTTCACGTTGCCGCCGATTACCGTTTGTGGGCGCGCGATCCGGAGCAGATGTATCGCGCGAACGTGGAAGGCACGCGGGCGATCATCCGCGCGGCGCAGGAGAGCGGCGTGCGGCGCGTGATCTATACCAGTTCGGTTGCGACGATGGGCTTCACCCGGGAAGGCCACATCGCCGGGGAGAATTCGCCGGTCTCGATCAGAGACATGGTGGGGCATTACAAGCGCTCGAAATTCATGGCCGAGCAGATTGCCCTGGAAGCCGGGCAGAACGGCGCAAACGTGGTGATGGTGAATCCCACGACGCCAATCGGCGAGTACGACATCAAGCCGACGCCGACGGGCAGGATCGTAGTCGATTTCTTGAAGCGCAAGTTTCCCGCCTATGTGGATACGGGCTTGAACCTGGCTGACGTGAAAGAGGTGGCTCGCGGGCACTTGCTGGCCATGGAAAAAGCACGGCCGGGAGAGCGTTACATCCTGGGCGGCGAGAACCTGACGCTGAAGCAGATCCTGGACAAGCTGGCGGCGCTTACGGGCCTGCCCTCGCCGAAAATGAAAGTGCCGCATGCGGTGGCCATGGGCTTTGCCGTGTTGGACCAGTTTTTCACTGGAATGATCATGAACAAGGAGCCGCGGGCCACGATTGACGCGGTGAAGATGGGCCGCAAGAAGATGTTTGCTTCATCGGCCAAAGCCGAGCACGAACTGGGTTACAAGCTCTTGCCCGTGGAAGATGCGCTGCGGCGGGCGATCGAGTGGTTCCAGGCGCACGGCTATGTTGAGCCGGTAGAGCACGTTGCGACGGTGAACGCATGAGCAAGATCGCCATCATCGCCGCCATGGAGCGTGAAATTGCGCCGCTGGTGCGAGGATGGAAGAAAAGCGCGCTAGCTTCAGGCGGCAGGCAGTTCACTCTTTTTGAGCGCGAAGAAGTGCTCGCAGTGGTTTCCGGAATCGGCTGCAAGAACGCGGAGTTGGCGGCGCGAGCGGCGGTTGGGCAATCTCATCCGTCATTGCTGATGTCAGTGGGGCTAGCGGGCGCACTGATTCGCAGCCTGAAGGTGGGGAGCGTTTTTACGCCCAGCGTGGTAGTGGACGCGGCTGACGAAGCTGAGTATCGATGCAGCGCTGACGGCGGACGCGTGAGCGGCGGAGTGCTGGTCAGCTCAAGGGAAATTACGGGAGCCGAGGCGAAGCAGGAACTGGTCAATCGTTTTCATGCACTGGTAGTCGATATGGAAGCGGCCGGCGTGGCCAAGGTGGCACAGCAGGAGCGCCTTGGTTTTCGCTGCGTGAAAGCCATCTCCGATGAGGCTGATTTCGCCATGCCTCCGATGGCCGGATTCATCGATTCTTCCGGTAATTTTCAAGGCAGCAAATTTGCGGCCTGGGCAGCACTGCGGCCATGGCAGTGGGCAAGGGTGGCGGCGTTGGCCAGCAACAGCCGGCGAGCCACACGGGCACTGTGCGACTGGCTGGAGAAAGACCTGACTGCCGGGTTGCAAGCTGGAGAAGTTGTTACACTGACCAGAGCAGAGTTTTCAGAAGCAAAACATTGATTTCATGCACACAGCCATAAAAACCGAACCGGTTGACAAACGACTCGCTGGCACCCGGACGATGCAGGCAGTGGTATATCGCGGCAAGGACGATGTTCGACTGGAAACTGTTCCGGTTCCGGAAATAGGCCCGGGAGAATTGCTGATACGAGTGCATACGTGCGGGATCTGCGGGACCGATCTCAAGAAAATTTCAACCGGCTCCCATTCTGCGCCCAGGATCTTCGGCCATGAGATGGCGGGGCAGGTAGTGGCGGTGGGCGAAGGCGTACAAAATTTTGCCTTTGGCGACCACGTGATGGTGTTCCATCACATTCCGTGTGGAACGTGCTATTACTGCCAGAAAAAGGTCTTTGCGCAGTGCCCCGTCTATAAGAAGGTGGGAGCGACTGCAGGCTTTGAACCCAGTGGAGGAGGCTTTGCCGAGTACATCCGGGTGATGGATTGGATCGTACGCAAAGGCGTGGTGAGGATTCCAGACCGAATTTCTTACGAGCAAGCTTCCTTTATCGAGCCCGTGAATACCTGCATGAAGGCCATTGAGGCGCTGCAACTCCAGGCGGGTGAGACGGCTTTTGTAATCGGGCAGGGCCCCATTGGTATCATGCTGGCCTTGCTGGCCCGGCGGGCAGGTGCGACTGTAGTAACTTCCGATTTGTATCCCCAGCGCCTTAAAATAAGTGAGAGCTGCGGGTTGCAGCATAACGTCCATGCCGGCACGGCCGATCCCGTGGTGCGTGTGCGGGAGCTCACGGACGGGCGCGGCGCAGACGTGGTGATCCTGGCTACGGCAGGCAACAGTTTGGTCCGGCCTGCGATTGATGCGGCCCGGCCCGGCGGAAGGATCATGTTGTTTGCGCAGACGCAAAGGAGCGAAGTGGCTATCGATCCGGCTGCGGTCTGTGTGGATGAAAAGACGCTGATGGGATCGTACAGCGCTTCAGTGGATTTGCAGGAGGAGAACGTACGGCTGGTGTTCAGCGGAGAGATTGATTTTGCCCGGCTGATCTCGCATCGTTTTCCGCTGGCACAGGCCGTGGAAGGGCTGAGGCTGGCCGCACATCCTGGACCCGATTCAATGAAGGTGGTCATTCAACCCGGCCTCGAGTGGGAGAAGAACTGTTGAAAAGACAAATGACAGCCGCGGTCCTCTACGGCAAAGAGGACATCAAGATCGAAAAGGTGCCCATTCCCACGCTCGATACCGGCGAAGTGCTGGTGAAGGTGAATGTGGCGCTCACGTGCGGCACCGATCTCAAGGTCTACCAGCGCGGCTACCACGCGCGCATGATCGTTCCGCCGGCGCTGTTTGGGCACGAGCTTTCCGGCGTGATTGAAGAAGTTGGGCCGGGCGTGCGCGATTTCCGCCGCGGCATGAGAGTTGTCGCCCTGAATTCCGCTCCCTGCGGCGCGTGCTTTTATTGCCTGAAGCACCAGGAAAATCTCTGCGAAGACCTTTTGTTCAACAACGGCGCTTATGCCGAATACATCAAGATTCCCCGGCGCATCGTGGAAACCAATATGCTGGCGCTGCCGGACGACGTGAGCCTTGAATCCGCGGCCATGACGGAGCCGCTGGCCTGCGCATTGCGAGGGTTGCAGGAGACAGGCGCGGACATCGGCGATACGGTCACCATCATCGGCGCCGGGCCGCTGGGGCTGATGCTGGTGCAGGTGGCGAAACTGACAGGATGCAAAGTGATAGTCGTGGTCAAACGCGGCGAGCAGGTATCGGCGGCAAAGAGATTTGGCGCGGATGAGGTGGTGCAGATCGGGAGAACGCACGATCCCATCGACAGGGTCATCGACGTGACCGAGGGCCGCGGGTCCGACATTGTGATTGAAGCGGTAGGCCGGCCGCAGACGTGGCAATGGGCGGTGGACATGGTCCGCCGCGGCGGGGTAGTGAATTTCTTTGGCGGATGCGCCAGCGGCACCAAGGTGGAACTGGACACCAACCGGCTGCACTACTCTGAAATTACCCTGAAAGCCACGTTCCACCACACACCACAGACCGTGCGCAAAGCTTTTTCTTTGATCGCGGAAAAAAACATCAAGAGCACCGATTACGTTACGGGTGAGGCGCCTCTCTCCAAACTGAAACAGGTCCTGCAACAGATGCTGGACCGCGGGAGCCAGATTAAGACCGCCATTATTCCCGGCCACTAGACCATGTCAGTCCTGCCCACACGCCCTTCGTCCATGCCTCTGGGATGGAATGCGCTGCCGGAGTCGTACCGTATTCCGGCGTCCGCTCCTCCTCTCGCGGACGCGCAGGCGTATTGCGAGCGGCTGGCCAAGACGCACTATGAGAATTTTTCCGTCGCCACGTGGTTTCTGCCCAAGCGGCTGCGGCAGCACTTCTACAATGTTTATGCCTATTGCCGGATCTCTGACGATTTGGGCGATGAAGTGGGTAATCCGCAGCAGTCGCTGGAACTGCTGGACCAGTGGGAAACGGAGCTGAACGCCTGCTACGCGGGCTCCTACCCCAGCACGCCAAAACCGGGCGTGCCGGGGACCCCGGGTTCGCCCAAGCATCCGGTGTTTGTTGCGCTGGCGGAGACAGTGAAGCAGTGTGGCATCCCCAAGCACGAGTTTTCTGATCTGCTGATCGCCTTCCGCCAGGACCAGACCGTCACTCGTTTTGAAACGTTCAACGATGTGCTGGGCTACTGCCGCTACTCGGCGAACCCTGTCGGGCATCTGGTCTTGTACCTATGCGGGTATAGCGACACGGAAAGGCAGCAACTTTCCGATTCCACGTGCACCGCGCTGCAACTGGCAAATTTCTGGCAAGACGTTTTTGTGGACTATGGCAAGGGCCGCATTTACCTGCCACTGGAAGACCTGCGCCGCTTTGGCGTAACCGGTGAAGATATTGCGCAGCGCCGCGCCACACAGCAGTTTGTTGCCATGATGAAGTTTGAGGTCGAGCGTGCAAGGGAGTGGTTTGCGCGAGGCCTGCCGCTCCTGAAGATGGTTAATCGCGAGCTGGCGATCGATCTTGAGCTGTTCAGCCGGGGCGGCCAGGAGATCCTGCGTGCGATTGAGCGCCAGGGTTTTGACGTGCTGCGCTCCCGTCCCGTGATTACCAGGACGCGCAAGCTCTTACTGGTGGCGCGCGCGGCGGCAGGCAAACTGCTGTGAACCATCAGCTCAGCCATGCTTACGCCGTCTGCCGGGGCATCTCACGCCGGGCAGCCAAGAATTTTTATTACGGCTTCATGGTATTGCCGTCAGAAAAACGCAACGCGTTAAGCGCGGTGTACGCCTTCATGCGCCACGCCGATGATATTTCCGATGAACCCGGCGTTGATCCGCAGCAGAAGCGCCAGAAACTGGGCGAATGGCTGGAAGCCGCGAAAGCGGTCTTTGCCGGCAAGGCAACCGATGATCCGGTGCTGATGGCACTGGGCGACGCGCAAAACAAATTCAAAATTCCGCCCGAACTTTTTGAAAAGCTGGTCTATGGCACCAGCCTGGACCTGGATATTCCTTCTGTGCCCGGATCGCCGGCGATCGTGTGCCAGACATTTGCGGACCTGAAGCACTATTGCTATTACGTTGCGTCGGTGGTGGGGTTGGTTTGCATCCGGATTTTCGGATACCAGGACAGCAAGGCGGAGTTTCTGGCCGAAGACTGCGGGCTGGCGTTCCAGTTGACCAACATCATTCGCGACGTGAAAGAAGATGCTTCCCTGGGCCGCATTTATATCCCGGAAGAAGATCTGGCGCGGGCCAACTTATCCGCGGCAAATTTTGCTACGGCGCTGCTGCAGGACCCGGCGCAGGCGCAGCAGTTGCGCCCGGCGCTGGAGTACGAGGCCGATCGAGCGCGGAAATACTACGAGTCAGCGAAGTGGCTCATGGAACTGATAGAAGAAGACAGCCGCGCGGCACTCTGGGTCCTGGTGGAAATTTACAGCCGCCTGCTCAAAAAAATCACGGATCGCAATTATGATGTGTTGACGGAGCGCGTACGGCTGACTTTCTGGGAGAAGCTGAAAGTGCTCTCGCGCGGATTCCTGCATCGTATCGCATGACGGCCGATACCGAACAAAAGACAGTCGCTATCGTTGGCGGCGGACTCGCCGGCCTGGCGGCGGGCTGCGCGCTGGCCGACGCCGGACTGCGGGTCACACTCTTCGAGCGCAGGCCGTACCTGGGCGGCAGAGCGTCTTCCTACGAGCACCCGGGCACGGGCGAAGTGGTGGACAACTGCCAGCATGTCTTGCTTGGCTGCTGCACCAACCTGATTCATTTTTATGAGCGCCTGGGAGTGCGCGAGAAGATCCGCTGGTTTGACGAGCTGACGTTTATCGAGCCAGGCGGGCGCACCAGCCGGATGTCGCCGTCATTGCTGCCCGCGCCGATGCACAATGTCCCGGCGTTTCTCCGCGCAAAGATGCTCAGCGTGAAGGACAAGCTGGCGATCGCGCGCGCCATGGCGAAGATGAGCCGGCGCCTGCCGGAAGATTCAGAAGAAAATTTCCTCTCCTGGCTGAAGCGCAACAAGCAGACGGAACGGGCGATTGAGCGGTTCTGGAAGACCGTTCTGGTCAGCGCACTGAATGAAGACCTGGACCGGATGTCAGTGCGTTACGCGGCGCAGGTCTTTCGCGAGTCATTCATGAAGTCTGCGGCGGCGGGAAGAATGGGACTACCCAGCATTCCCCTGTCCGATTTGTACGGTAGCGCGGCTGAGTACATTCGAGCGCGCGGCGGCCAGGTGCTGCTGCGGTCGGTAGTGACGGCGATCGGGCCGAAGCAGAACAGCGTTGGCGTGTTCAGCAATTCGGGCGAGCAGCAGTTTGATTGCCTCGTTGTGGCCGCGCCGTTTCAAACGGTTGCCAACCTTCTGCCGGCAGACGCGGCTGCGGCGCCGATCAAACAGCAGTTGGCGTACTTTGAGGGCTCGCCCATTACGGGGATCCATCTGTGGTTTGACCGCGAGATTACGACGTTGCCGCATGCCGTGCTGCTGGACCGGACGATCCAGTGGATGTTTCACAAGTCAAAGTTCCATGAGAGCGGGGAAAAGGCCGTCCCCGGCAGCTACGTTGAGCTGGTAGTGAGCGCGTCAAAGTCACTGGTACAAAAGTCGCGGGAAGAAATTCTGGAACTGGCGACGCGTGAGCTTGCCGAGTTTTTTCCGTCTGTGCGAAATGCGAAGGTCGTCAAAGCCGCGGTGATCAAAGAAATTTTTGCTACGTATGCGATTCTTCCCGGGCTGGACAAACATCGCCCGAAGGCACAGACGCAATGGCCAAATATTTTTTTGGCCGGCGACTGGACCTCAACCGGCTGGCCGGCCACCATGGAAGGAGCGGTGCGCAGCGGATACCTGGCGGCGGAGGCGTTAACCGAGCAACTGGGTCGGCGGCGGAAATTTGTAATGGCGGATTTACCGGCTACCGGGTTAATGAAGCTATTTTGGCGGTAAGCATGACAAGCCCCATGGACAGAATTAAAGAAATTAATTCCCCTCTAATCTAGAGGCCGGTCCATCGGGGCCATGCTTGGTTCTGTCAGGCGGCCCCACTCTTCCGGCACTCCAGGCCTTAAGCCTTAGGGCGCTCACTGGTGGTTCCGCTGTTGACGCAGATCGAAGTGTTCAAGGTCCTCCCTTACCTTGGGACGAAAAGGACAAACGAGATGAGCGAGACGCAGCAATTCAAGACTTTTCGCATCTGGCGGCGGTGGTGGCCGCGGTGATCTACGTTTTTCTGGCAGCAACCGGAAACGCTTAAGAGCCAGACCGTATCGAGGCCAAGTTTCAAGCGCACCGACCCCTCCTTGCGCTTCACAAAAAGATCAGCACAGCCGAACCTGACGTGCTGATCTTTTTCGTTTGTGCTTAGAAGCCTAGCCTTATCAGGTCGGCCACCGTAAGTTTTCCGGAAGTCTTGCCATGGGCGGTCTTTTCCGCGTATTTTGCCAGGACATCCACTTCAATGTTAATGGGATCTCCCTGCCGCAGTGCGCGCAGGTTGGTCGACTGCCACGTGTGCGGAATGATGGCAATCTCCACGCGGCTGCCCTCGATTGCGGCAACGGTCAGACTGATGCCCTCAACCGTGATCGATCCCTGCGGAACAATATACCGGGCGAGCGCTTGCGGGACATCAATGACCAGGCGCCAGTCATCGCGAAATTTTATCTTTTGCAGGCTAGCGATAGTACCGGCGCCGTCCACGTGGCCTTGCACCACGTGTCCGCCCATGCGGTCCTGAGCGCGCGCGGGCAGCTCCAGATTGACCAGAGATCCAGGCTTCAATCGCTGCAGGGAAGTACGATCCAGAGTTTCCTGCGCCAGGTCGGCGGAGAACTCCTGCCCGCCGGTCTTCAGCGCGGTCAGGCAAACACCGTTTACGGCCACACTGTCACCAGTCTTCAATTCGGACGGGACACCCCTGGCTTTGATGGTGATGCGTGTGACGGAGCCGCCATTCTGGCCCGCCACTCGCTCAATGCCGGCGATCTCGCCCGTTTCCTGGATGAGTCCGGTAAACATCAGATGTGCGCCTCCGGCGGAGTATAGGGATCGCGAAGGTATCCCTCAACCGCGAAATCCTCACCAAAGCGATGCAGCACGATGTCTTTCACCAGGGCCGCCTCACTGAGCCTGCGGAACCCCTCGCCACCGGCGAAAGGAACAGAGCCGGAGCCCGCCAGAATCTTGGGTGCGTAGTAGAGAAAAATCTTGTCCACCATGCCGGCGGCGAGCGCTGCCCAGTTTACCAGCGCGCCGCCTTCAATGAGCAGGCTAGTGATCTCGAGTTCGCCCAGGCGCGCGGCGATCCTGGCGAGGTCAGGGCGGCCATCATTGGAATTGGAACCGGAATTGGAGCCGAGCGGCACCTGCTCCACATGGATGCCACGCTCTTCCAGAGCGCGGCGCTTGTTCTCTTCGGCAAACGAACAGAAGATCAGCACGTCTTCCCTGGCGGTCTTGACCAGGCGCGATTCCAACGGGCAGCGGAGGCGGGAATCAAGCACCACGCGCAACAACGGCCGGCGGCGCGAAAGGCCGGTGCGATCGGTAAGCAGCGGATCGTCGGCAATGATGGTACCGACACCGACCATGATGGCGTCCGACTCATGCCGAAGCTCCTGCACGTGGGCGCGCGCTTCAGCGCTGGTGATCCAACCGCCGGTGGCGCCGGTTGCGCCCAATGCTGAAGGATTGAAAGAGTCGCCAGGCGGAGGGGCGATTTTTCCGTCGAGCGTCATGCCCGACTTGAGCGTAACCAGCGGCAGGCGCGTCAGTATGTACCGGACGAACGCTTCATTGATGCGG